>JANOIK010000715.1:0-19889 GCA_031407585.1 Planctomycetota bacterium
CGACCGACGTTGAACTGCTCTACGAGTTTCTCGGTCGTCGGCTCGGAAATGGCGGGCGTAACCAGGCGCTCGACGCAATGTTGGCCGAGTTCGCCGAATATCGGCGCGAACTAGACCGGATGCGCGCGTCGTTGCGGGAAGCAGAGGCTTCGAGCGCGCGGGGCGAATCTGGCCCGCTCGACATTGATGACGTGATTCGTCGCGGCCGCGAGCGCATGGCAGCCGAGGGAATCGTCGATTGATGGGAAGCCTTGCATGGACATCGCTGGCGAAAAGCGATGTCGATGACATCTACGATTTCATCGCAAGGCAGAATCACCGGCCATCGACCGCCGATCAATTCGTGCAAGATCTCGCGGCCGCGTGTCAAAGCTATGCGGATGCGTTTGCGGCAGGGTCGACAATCGGCACGGCGCGCCCCAATCTGGGCGAAGGCTATCGCGTGTTCACGCACAAACGGTGGGTTGTCGTCTTCAGAGCGGCCGTCGATGGCATCGAGGTGATGCGCATCGTTGATGGTAGTCGCGACTACACGCGACTGTTTCCGGGGTAACCTCCTCTCTCAGGTGGGCAAATTCCAGTACTTGACTCAGTCCAGAATCGGCTATAGATTGCCTCGATGCTCGAGGATCCAGCCGAATACCTGCGAAAACACGGCCTGCAAGTCACCGCTCAGCGGCTGGCCGTCTTGCGGGCCGTTTCTCGTTGTCCGCACAGCACGGCGGACGTGATCGCGGCCGAGGTGCGCGGCGAGATCGGCACGATTTCGCGGCAGGCGGTGTACGACGCCCTCGGCACGCTCGCCGATCGGGGCCTCATCCGGCGGATTCAGCCGGCGGGGTCGCCGGCTCGCTACGAGGACCGCGTCGGCGACAATCATCACCACCTTATTTGCCGTCAGTGCGGGAAGACGGTCGACGTCGACTGCTCCGTGGGGTCGGCGCCGTGCCTGACCGCGGCGGCGGACTCGGGATATCGAATCGACGAGGCGGAGGTCATTTACTGGGGCTCGTGCCCGGAGTGTCAGGTCGCGGAGCGAGGCGCGAGCGAATGAGTGAACGCGTATCGAACTTGGCGTCGACTGCGGGGTGGCACGCCCAAGGTCTTCCGCAGGGCGTGGTCCGGCGAACTGCAACCACGCTCCGCCACGGCGGATTCAAAGCAACCTGCGGCGGACCTTGGGCGTGCCACTCAGATCGAGATAGCAAATCAAACTCGCGCATGGGACGAACCCCGTGCGCCCTAACCGTCGAGGAGAATTCTCATGGCAGAAGCTCAAGTAGCGCCGCAGGCGCAATGCCCGTTCAAGCATGCCGCGGGCGGCGGCACGACCAATCGCGATTGGTG
Source organism: Planctomycetota bacterium (assembly GCA_031407585.1). GTDB lineage: Bacteria > Planctomycetota > Planctomycetia > Pirellulales > Lacipirellulaceae > Lacipirellula. The sequence continues at coordinate 1,348 of JANOIK010000715.1, forward strand.
GCCCAACCATTTGCGCGTCGACTTGTTGCGGCAGCACTCGTCGAAGTCGGATCCCATGGGGGCCGACTTCAACTACGCCAAAGAATTCGCCAGCCTCGATCTGGCCGCGGTCAAGAAGGACCTCGCGGCGCTGATGACCGATTCGCAAGACTGGTGGCCCGCCGATTTCGGGCACTACGGTCCGCTCTTCATCCGCATGGCGTGGCACAGCGCGGGCACCTATCGCACGGGCGACGGCCGCGGCGGCGGCGGACGCGGGCAGCAGCGGTTTGCGCCGCTCAATAGCTGGCCCGACAACGTGAGCCTCGACAAAGCGCGCCGGCTGCTGTGGCCGATCAAGCAGAAGTACGGCCGCAAGATTTCGTGGGCCGACCTGATGATTCTCACCGGCAACGTGGCCCTGGAGACCATGGGCTTCAAGACGTTCGGCTTCGGAGGCGGCCGGCCCGACGTGTGGGAGCCGGACCTGGATGTGTACTGGGGCGCCGAGAAGACCTGGCTGGGCGGCGACGAGCGGTACAAGCAAGGGTCCGAGGGCGTCGCCAAGAACGGCGGCGTGCTGGTGAGCGACGACAAAGCGGACGGCGACGTCCACTCGCGGCGGCTAGAGAACCCGCTGGCCGCGGTGCAGATGGGCCTCATCTACGTGAACCCCGAAGGGCCCGACGGCAATCCCGACCCGCTGCTCGCGGCCAAGGACATTCGCGACACGTTCGGCCGCATGGCCATGAACGACGAGGAAACCGTGGCGCTGATCGCCGGCGGACACTCGTTCGGCAAGACGCACGGAGCGGCGGCATCGACGAACGTCGGGCCCGAGCCCGAAGCCGAGGGGCTCGCGTCGCAGGGGTTCGGCTGGCACAACAAGTTCGGCACGGGCAAGGGCGCCGACACGATCACCAGCGGCCTCGAGGTGACGTGGACGACGACGCCGACCCGGTGGAGCAACAACTTCTTCGAGAACCTGTTCGGGTTCGAGTGGGAGCTGACCAAGAGCCCCGCGGGCGCGCAGCAGTGGGTCGCCAAGGGGGCGCCGGAGATCGTGCCCGATGCGTTCGACAAATCGAAGAAGCGTCGGCCGACGATGCTGACGACCGATCTGGCTCTGCGCTTCGACCCCGAGTACGAAAAGATCTCGCGTCGCTTTCTGGAGCACCCGGAGCAGTTGGCCGGCGCCTTTGCGCGGGCGTGGTTCAAGCTGACGCACCGCGATATGGGGCCGAAGGTACGCTACCTGGGTCCCGAGGTTCCGGCCGAGGACTTGATCTGGCAGGACCCGATTCCGGCGGTCGACCATCCGCTGATCGACGACAATGACGCGGCGGCGCTGAAGAGCAAGGTGCTCGCCGCGGAGCTGACTGTGTCGCAGTTGGTGGCGACGGCGTGGGCCTCGGCCGCCACGTATCGCGGGTCGGACATGCGCGGCGGGGCCAACGGCGCCCGCGTGCGGCTCGCGCCGCAGAAGGATTGGGAGGTCAACCGGCCGGCGGAGCTCGCCAAGGCGCTCAAGGCGTTCGAGGCCGTGCAGGCCGAGTTCAACAAGTCCGCGGCCGGCGGCAAGAAGGTGTCGCTGGCGGACCTCATCGTGCTCGCGGGGTGCGCGGCGGTCGAGAAAGCGGCGAAGAACGCCGGCGTCGACGTGACGGTCCCTTTCACGCCGGGCCGCATGGATGCATCGCAGGAGCAAACCGACGTCGAGTCATTCGACGTCATGGAGCCGATCGCCGACGGGTTCCGCAACTATCTGCGGGGCAGCTACAGCATTCCCGCCGAAGCGCTGCTGGTGGACCGGGCGCAACTGCTCACGCTGACCGCGCCCGAGATGACCGTGCTGGTCGGCGGCCTGCGGGTGTTGGGCGCCAACGCCGACGGCAGCAAGCATGGCGTGTTCACGAAGCGAAGCGACGCGCTGTCGAACGACTTCTTCGCCAACCTGCTCGACGTCCGCACGGAGTGGAAGGCGGCGTCGCAGGCGGCAGACGTGTTCGAGGGCTACGATCGCAAGAGCGGCGAGCTGAAGTGGGTGGGAACTCGCGTGGACCTGGTCTTCGGCTCGAACTCGCAATTGCGGGCGCTCGCCGAGGTGTATGCCTGCGCGGACTCGCTGGAGAAGTTTGTTCGGGACTTCGTCGCCGCGTGGGTCAAGGTGATGAACCTGGACCGGTTCGACGTGCGCAAGTAGACGGGCGCACGCGGCAGTTCCGACGCGCAAGGGCGATCACACCGCAGCCAGCTCCACGGCTTCGGCGGCCATCGCCTTGCGCTGCGGGCAGCCGTTGTGCTCCCACCACTCGGCGGCGAGATCAGCGGACCAATGGTCGTCCAGCGACACGCCGTCGAGCGCGTGGCGAAGATCCGCGACGGTTTGAAAGCGGTCGCCGGGTCGTTTTTCCAGCGACCGCAGGATGACTTCCTCCAACTCCTGCGGCACCTGCGCGTTGAGCAGCCGCGGCGGCTCGGGGTCTTCGCTCGCGTGGGCGATCATCACCTTCAGCGGCGAGTCGTACTGGAACGGCGCCCGGCCCGTCGCCAAGAAATACATCACGGCGCCGAGAGAGTACACGTCGCTGCGGCCGTCGACCGAATCGCTGCTCGTGGCCTGCTCGGGCGACATGAACAGCGGCGAGCCGGTGATCGAGCCCTCTTGCGTAAGGGCCGCGTCGGTTGCGTCAGACAGGGGCTTCGCGAGGCCGAAGTCAAGCACCTTGGCCACGTCGAACACGCCGCCGCGATACGCGCAGAAAATGTTCGCCGGCTTCAGATCGCGATGGACCAGGCCGTGGAGGTGCGCCTCGGCCAGCGCGTCGCACACCTGCCGCATAAGGTACACGAGGCGAGCGGGCGGCAGCGCGCCGCCGCGTTCGACGAGCTCGCCCAGGTTGTGCCCGGGCAGGAATTCCATGACGTAGTAAAACGTGCCGTCGTCCGTGCGGCCGTAGTCGTAAATGTCGATCGAGTTCCAGTGCGAGAGCTTCGCGGTGGCGCGCACCTCGCGCTCAAACCGGGCGAGGACCTGCGGGTCGCCGGCCTTCTCGGGGCGAATGACCTTCACGGCGCAGGGCCGCTTCATCATCTGGTGCTCGGCGAGATACACCTCGCCCATGCCGCCGCTGCCGAGCAGCTTTTTCAGGCGGTACTGGCCGAACTGCTTCGCGGCGAACGCTTCGCGACGGAGTGAGTTGATCGTGTCGACGCCGACGATGCCCGCCATCGCGGCGATCGCGATCTTGAGGGCCTGCTGCATGAGATCACCGCGAAAGTCCACGCCGTTCACCAATGCGGCGAACGGCTCGAATCGCCAATAGGTAAACAGGTTGACCGCGATCGGCGTCGCCGCGAGGGCGATAATGAAGCCTGCCGCACGGCGCCAAGTGTTGGGGACGAACGTGGCGTAGCAGAAAATCAGCAGCATCCACCCGGTAATAATGCTGGGGACGTGCGGATGCGCGGCGGTAGCTCCGACGATGAGTTGTTTGTAGCTCATCAGCACGAAAAATGCGGCAGGCACGCCGAACACAAGCAGCTCGACGATGCGCAGCGAGCGGAGCGACAGGTCGCAGTGACCGCACAGCTTCCACGCGAACATTCCCATGAGTGCCGTGACGGCGACGTGGCCCCAGAACAGGGCGCCGAAGTTGCGCCACTTGGGGTCGAACGTCGACATGACGAGCCCCCACGCCAGGAAGGCGCCGAAGCCGATGAGCAGCAGCAGCGCAACGGTGCGCAGGCGGCGGCGGAGCAGGGCGTGCGTTTCGCCGCTGAGATGGGGCGTGGCGCCGGCGATCAGCGCGATCTTCGGCTTCGCGGGCGTGGAATCGGTGCTGGAGTCGTCGCCCGCGGGTGTGGCGGCGCCGTTGAGGGCGTGCCGGGGCGCTTCAATGGTTTCAGCGTTGGCAAGTTGAAAATCGGCAGCGGCCACGAGGGTTCCTCCGCGTTTGGCCACGCGTCGCGGGGGCGTTCACTCGTGCGCGAGCGGAAGCATTGCCGCGGGTGCGAACGCGGGCCAGGCTACTATCTTACGCCGCCAAGACCCGCCGGGGCAGGGCACGGTTCGGGGCGGCGTTGGGGCCGGAGCGCCTTCGTGCCGCACCCGCCCGCTAAACCGGGGCTCGCCTAGGGGAGGTCCACGGCGAGCCCCGCTTCAGCGGGCGGGGGCAGCGGTGAAACAATTTGCATTGTGCACTCCCCCAACGTAGATTCACCCGCATGTCCAAGCCGATCCGAAAATCATCGCGAAGTGCCCAGCGCGAGTACCGCGGACGCCACCGCCACGAGCATTGGGCTGTGGACAACCAGGTGTATTTTATCACGGCTCGCTGCCGAGATCGTTTTCCAGCGTTCGCCAGCGAGCAGGGTAAGTGCGTGTTCTGGGACCGCTTCGAGCACTACACACACGAGTTTGCGTTTACTCCCTGGGTCACGTCGCTGCTGGATAACCACTATCACACGCTCGGCTATCTGCGTCAGGGGGCCAATCTCACGCCGATGATGCAGCGCATTCACGGGTCGGTCGCCAAGTTGGTCAACGACTTACTTCCCGAGCGTCGGGCAAATTTTTGGCGCGACGAGAAGGGCCGCGAGTATTTCGACGGCTGCATTCGGGACGAAAAGCAAGCGCGCGGCGCCTTTCGGTACACGCTCACGCAATCGAAGCGACACGGCCTGGTTGCGGACTGGCAGTCGTATCCGCATACTCGCGTGAGGGTGGAACTTGAACTCGCAATCCGTCGGTCGCATGAGATCCAGGCGTTCTTGTCGGGAGTTCCCTACAAGCGGTACATGAAGTGAGGCTGGGGACTGGATCGAGCGCGCGAAGCGCATCCCGCTGAAGCGGAGACGCGCCGTTCACGCTCCCCCTGGCGAGCACCGCTTCAGCGGGCGGGCGCGTGGCGGATTGCGAAACGCGCCTAATACCCCCCATCGACCACTTCGCCGCCCTCGACGGTGCTGATGGCCTTGAGTACCGTGGGATCGACCGCCGTGCTGATTGCCTCGACATGCCCATCGCAAAACGCGGCCAAGAACACGCCGCCTGCGTTCAAGCCGCCGAGGCCGGCCACCGGCGCAGCTTCGTCCATCTCCCAGTCGTCGGGCCGCGTCCACTCGACCGCGCTGTCGTCGCTCACCTGCACGATCGCGAGCGTGTTGGACATCCCGTCGGTGATCGCGGCCATGCGGCGCCCTTTCTCCGTTCCGTCGAACAGCCGGCCTTCGCCCGCGACGCCGAGAAAATTCGTCAGGCCGTCAGCGGTCGCGTGGCTGGAACTGGAGTCTCGGTACATGTCGGGCATCAGCGGTATGAGCGTCTTGTTGTGCTCGCTGTCCCAGGGCTCGTCGAGGTGAAACTGCTCGTAAAGCGCCTGTTGCTCCATGTAAGGGAGAATCATCACGCGCCAACTCAACAGTGGCTTGCCGTCGGCGCTGTATTTCGCGTGCGCGGGAAAGGTCCCCTGGGCGGAGGCAAAGTTGTGGAGCGCCAGCATCATCATCTTCATGTAGTTCAGCGACGTGTTCCGCCGCGCCGCCTCGCGGGCCGCTTGGACGGCGGGCAGCAGCAGCGCCACCAGCACGCCGATCACCGCGACCTGGACCATTTGGTTGTTGGCGCCGGGTTGCGAAGGATCGGTGCGGAAGATGATCAGGCGGTCTCCTTCGCGGGCGAGCTGCATTTGCTGGTCCATGCGCACCATCATTCGCTGCGCGTAGCGGCCGCTGGCTTGCTCCACGGGATCCTCGCTCGCCAGCAGCTCGCGGGCCTGCGCCGACATCTGGGCCGTCATCATTCCCTTGACCTTGTCGAACGCCGCGACGAGCGCCAGCGCGTCCGCTTCGTTGTTCGCCGAGACGATCAGCTCCGACGGCGCTTCGTGTGACAAGTTCACGTGGAGCTCGACGGTCTTGATGAGGTTGGGCAGAGTTCCGAACTCCGCCATCTCCGGCGGCAGCCCCGCTTGGCCCATCGCCATGCCGATCAGCGGCCGCAGCGGCTCGAGATCGACCATCGCGAGCAGATCGTCCCCACGATCGGCGGCGAGGAATTTCGTGAGCAGCGGGCCGGGGTTAGCGCGCTCCGCGCCTGTGAGCGCGGAGATGGCAAGCTCGTTGGCCGTTACAAAACTCGCGTCATCGGGAAAGTAGAAGCTGGGGCCTGAAGGGTCGCCCTGCGCGTGCAAGTAACGCTTGCCATTGAGCTCTTCCTCGTTCACCGGCAGCGGCAGGTTGTCGGTATTCAGCGTGAAGGGCGCGCTGAACTTGCTGTGCAACGAAAACGCGGGCGGCCCGACGACTGGCGGCGTGATCGTAAGCACCAACTGTTCGGCCGCGAGCGCATCGAGCCCCGTCTCCTGCATGACCGCCGCCTGGATGACCTCGTATGGAACCATTGCGGCCGCCGGCGCGCGGAACACCTGGGCCGGCCGCAGCACCATCGCGAAGCACGCGTCTGGCAGTGCATAGGAACCGTCGAGCGGGGCGCCACCAGCAGGCGCCGCCGCGGCCGTTGCGGTTTCCTGCGCCAGTAGCGGCGCGGGGCTCGCGAGCGTGAGCACTGCAAGCACGAAGCACAGCGTGCGATGGGAAACGCTGCGGCGGTGAAGAACAGCAGGCATGGCGGCCTCGGTCTGGGGGCGTGATGAGAAGTCGTGACGGCGCGGCACGCGCCGCGCGGGCGCAAGTCGCAGACAATATAATGGACGGTGCGGGCCGACGCATCTCGCGAAGGCCATTCACCATCCTCGCAACGAAAAACGCCGCAATCCTGCGGAAAACCCGCCGCCTGCCGCAGTTTTTCGCACAGCTGGCCTTGGCAAACTCGCGGGTTTCTATCAATCTAACCGCTTCAGCGAGCGCGGGGATTCCGGCAAACTGGGCGATTCCCGCACCATGAGGCGCCTGCGCCTCCCTTGGCGCTCCCTGCCGATTAGCGGCTATGGGACCCGCGCGAGCGTACCTCCACGTTAGGTTTTACCGCTGCGTAGTTCGCAGACTTGATTTATGAGCGCTATCGCCGCCTTGTGCACGACGACGGGCCTGCTGATTGGCGGGGGGGCGCTGGAGCTCGCGAGCCATTTGCGTCGCCTGTCCCAGATCCCCGTCCGCATTCACGTCAACGGCACCCGCGGGAAGAGTAGCGTCGCCCGCCTGATCGCCGCGGGGCTGCGGTTCGCCGGCAAGCGCACCTGCTGCAAGACCACCGGCACGCTGCCGCGGATGATCATGCCCGACGGGTCCGAGTATCCCGTGTTTCGGCCGTCGAAGGCGAACGTCATCGAGCAGATTCGCATCGTAGGCGCCGCCGTCGAGGCCGAGAGCGAAGTGCTCGTGCTCGAGTGCATGGCTCTCATTCCGCAACTCCAGTGGCTGTGCGAGGAAAAGCTCGTGCGGGCCACGCACGGCGTGATCACCAACGCCCGCGAAGATCACCTCGACGTCATGGGACCCACCGGCCGCGACGTCGCTCGTGCGCTCGGCGGCATGATTCCGCCGGGCGGAAAGCTCTACACGGCCGATCGCGACCATCTCGACTTCTTCGCCGCCGCGTGCGCCGACCGCAAGTGCGAGTTCTACCCCACCAGCCCCGCCGACGTCGCGGCAATCACGCCGCTGGACCTCGCGGGCTTCTCGTACGTGGAGCATGCCGAGAACATTGCGCTGTCGCTGCGCGTGTGCGCGGCGCTTGGCGTCGATCGCGCCACCGCGCTGCAGGGCATGTGGCAGGCCAAGCCCGATCCGGGCGCGATGACCGCCCACGAAATGAATTTCTTCGGCCGTGAGATCAACTTTGTGAACGGCTTCGCGGCGAACGACCCCGAGTCGACCGAGCTGATCTGGAACATGGCTCGCGAGCGGTACGCGGACGTGGAAAAGCGGATCGCGATCTTCAACTGCCGCGACGACCGCCCGGACCGGTCACGGCAACTCGGAGAAATCGTGGTGAAATGGGCGCCCGCGGACCACTACCTGCTGATCGGATCCGGCACGTACATTTTCGCCAAGTTCGCGGTGAAGGCGGGGCTCGACCCGCGGAAGCTCGTGATCGCCGAAGACCGCCCGCCCGAGGACGTTTTCGAGATCATCGTGGAGCTCACCGGACGCAGCTCCCTGGCGATGGGCATGGCCAACATCGGCGGCATCGGGCTCGACGTGGTTCGCTATTTCTCGAACCGCAGCACGAATAGGATTTTTAAGTAGGAGTGAGTGGGTGAGTAGGTGAGTCGGTGAGTAGGTTAAGTATGAATCCTCCGTTCCCCTTCCCTTGAGGGGGAGGGGTGAAGAAGCGGGTACATGGTAACGCCTGCCGCCTCCCCCCTCCCCAGCCCTCCCCGCCGAGGGGAGGGAGCCGGAGGTTTGTGAGACCTACTCACCACTCACCTACTCACTCTCCAAACATGATCGACTTACTCAGCGCATCCATTGGCATCGGCCTGGCCGTGAGCCTGCTGTTCTCCGAAATGTTTGGCCTCGCGGCCGGCGGCATGGTCGTGCCGGGGTACATTGCGCTGTACCTCAACCGGCCGATCGACGTCATCCTCACGCTGCTGGCCTCGCTCGCCGCGTACTTCGCCGTGCGCTCGCTCAGCACGTTTATCATCATCTACGGTAAACGGCGCACGGTGCTGATGATCATCGTCGGCTATCTGGTGCGAGCGCTGTTCGCGCTGATCCCGTTCTATGCGTCGGATCCGCTGGTCACGATTAGCGAGACGATCAGCAACGCCCCCGGCGATTTTTCGGTCATCGGCTACGTCATCCCGGGCCTGATCGCCATCTGGATGGATCGCCAAGGCGTCTGGGAGACGCTCGCGGCGTTAATCACCTCGGCGGTCGTCGTGCGATTGACGCTGATGCTGGTGTTTGGACTTGAATTGCAGCAACTTTAAAAGGGGAGTGAGTGGTGAGTGGGTGAGTGGTAGTCGTTGAATCCAACCACTCACCACTCACCACTCACTCCGTTCCTACAACCATGAAAAAAATCTACTGGCGCCCGCGGGCCGTTTCGCGGCCGGCGCTCATTCTGATCACCTTGATTTCGCTCGCCGGCATGACGGTCGTCGAACACTACAAGGTCGAGAGCCAGCAGCCTTATTTCGAAGAGAAAACGGCCGCGGCCAACCTCGCGCAGGAGGCGTTCACGATTGTGAAGGCGGCGCGCCAGAAGCTGGGTCCGCCGATCAGCCGCATTGATGATCCCACTGATTCCGGCCTCATCGGCGTGCCGATGTCGCCGGTCACATCGGTGCGGGGCGAGGTGTCGGCCAAGCAAACGTCGGCCAATCCCAACTTTGCGGCGATGATCGTGGAAATGCTCAAGGACATCGACGTGCGCGAGGGGGACGTTGTCGCCGTCGGCATGTCGGGCTCGTTTCCGGCGCTTAATATTTGCACGTACGCCGCTTGCGAGACGCTCAAGGTGCAGCCGCTGGTGATCTCCAGCGCCAGCGCCTCGCAGTGGGGCGCCAACGTGCCGGCGCTGCTGTGGCCCGACATGGAACGGCTGCTGCGACGCAAGATCGCAATCGTCGACGAAAACAACGACCCCGTGCTCGACGACGCCGGCAAACCCACGTTTCGTCCGGCCTTGTTTTCGTTCAAGTCGATCGCCTGCTCCCTTGGCGGCATCCAGGACCGCGCCGTTGGTCTTCATCCCGAGGGCTTGGCGCTTGTCAAAAACGCGATCCAGAAGAATGGGCTCGTGCCATTTCGCACCGATGCGCCGCCGATTTCGGACGAAGGCGACGTGTTCGCCAATATGCGAACGGATTTCATCGCGAATATCGAAGAGCGAATGCAACTCTACGACGACCATCGGAAAGGCAAGCCGATCAAGGCGTACATCAACGTCGGCGGCGGCACGGTGTCGGTCGGCAAGAGCGTGGGCAAGCTGATGTTCAGGCCGGGCGTCAACACGCGTCCCCCGCGCCACGTGCGCGAGATCGACGGCGTCATGCCGCGGTTTATCAACCAGGGCGTGCCAGTGCTGCATCTTGTGCATATCAATGCGCTGGCCGACCGCTACTCGCTGCCGCTTGAGCCGGTGAGCCGACCGTCGGTGGGCGAAGGCGGCGTGTTCCGGGGCATCGACTACTCGAAGCCGCTGGTGATCGGCGTGCTCACGTTCATCATCCTGGCGCTCTACAGCTTCATCCGCAGCGACGTGGGCTTCCGCTTGCTGCGGGCCTCGCAGCGCGCGAAGAAGAGCGACTCCCAGCCCGAGCCGATGGTGTAAGGCGCTCCCGTGGACTCCAAGGCGGCCAGACTCCGCGGCGAGATCACCGCCGCCTTAGCCCGCTACGAGCAATGGGAGCGCCCGCTGCGCACCTATCGCGGCGGGAACGCGGGGCGAGTCGACGGCGGTGCGCTGTCCTGGGAGGAGTTCGACCGCGGCTTGCGCGCTCTCGAGGCCTCGCTGCGCGAGCAGTTCGACCCGCGATCCGAATTGCATCCTCTGTTCGAGCGGCTCTGCGCGGAGTACGTCGCCTCCGACGCCGCGGGGCGCGATCAGACTCGCCAGTTCGCGGCGCGGCAACAGAAGCTCGGGCCGCTGCTGGGGCGCTACGCCAACGGCCTCGCGGCCTCGATCCCTAGCTTGGGCGCCGAACCAGTTGTGCTAACGGCGCTCGCGGCCACGTCGATCGAGAACTGTGCCGCCGACGTTCGCGACACGCTCATGACGCTCGCTGATTTGTACGTCGCGGCGGAGACGGCGGGCGTGGCCTCGGCGCCGTTGTTCGCCGCGGCCGCAGAGTGGTCAACGGACGAGTGGACCCCCGGCGGCTGTGAGTCCCTGGCTCGCACGTTGCGCGAGTTTCCGGAGTGCTCGGTCCTACGCGAGCGGCGCGTGCTCGGGGCGCCCTACGGCGGACCCACTTAACAGCCAAGATCGCCGTTTGGCCGCCGTTCGCTCGTCGCTTATACTACCCGCCGGCATGGTCATGAAATAAAGCGAGCCGGCTCGTCCCCGAGCCCGGCGACTTCCTCCCCCAGTGCGACACAAGATGAACGAAACCGCGGCACTCCTCTTCGGCATGTACGTCGCCCTGGGCGGGCTGCTCATCGCCCTGGGCCTGCCGATGGTGCTGGGTCGCGTCCCGCCGAATCGGCTCTACGGATTTCGCACGCCGACGACGCTCGCCCGACCGGACATCTGGTACCCGGTCAACCGCGTCGCCGGTTGGTGGTCCGTGGTGCTCGGCGCGGTCACGGCGACGGCGACTGCGATCGCTTGGGTGGGCGGCGCGCCGCCGGTTCCCGCGGTCGTGGTGCTGGCCGTCGTGGTCGGCGTGGGCGTCGCCGGCATGGCGATTCATGGGTGCGTGTTGAGTGGCCGATTGAAACGATCAAACTCCGCCTGATCGCGCGGAGCGACGCGAACGAGCCGCTGCTGCAGCGGTCGGATGAAAGGAACTCCAATGGCCGGTGACGAGCGATACAAGTTCGAGGATCCACGGTTCGCGGGACAGACTACGCGGCAGCGCGACGAGGGCGACGCCATGCCCGTGTTGGTCGACCCGCCGCAGCGCGGCTGCATGCGGTCGTGCCTCACCGGTTGCCTGTGGATGAGCCTCGTGCTGATCATCGTCGGCGGCATTCTCGCATGGTGGGTGTCGAAGAACTGGCGGCCGTGGTTGGCGGACTTCGGCTCCGATGCGATCAAGCAGAGCCTCGACGCCAGCGACCTGCCCGCGGCCGAAAAGGCCGAGATCGGCGTCGAGGTCGATCGCCTGGCGACGGCGTTCCGCGAAGGGAAGATCACGCTCGAGCAATCCGCGGAGATTGTCCGCCAGATCGCGCAATCGCCGCTCGCCACATCGCTCATCGTGTCGGTCGTCGACACGAAGTACCTCGCCAGCTCGGGCCTCAGCGATGAGGAAAAGGCGGCAGGCCGCACGACGCTGCGCCGCTTCGCCCGCGGCGTGATCGACAACAAGATCCCTGAGGCCAGCCGCGACGTGACTTTGCAGCACCTGGCGGAGAAGAAGGGCGAGGGTCAATGGGAGCTCAAGGACCGTGTCACCGACGACGAACTGCGGGCGTTCCTCACGGCGGCAAAGGCCGACTCGGACGTGGCGCAGATCGCGGAGGAGCCCGAGGTGATCGACCCGTCGGAGGAGCTGCGCAGGATCGTGGACGAGGCGCTCGGCGTGGCGGCCGCGCCGCCTGCCGAAGGGGCGGCTCCTGCCGTTGAGCCGGCGCCCCCGGACGGCGTCGCGGTGCCTGACGCCCCGGTCGAGCAGCAAGTTCCCTAACGCTGCCTGGCTCCAAAGCCTTCCGCGCAGCGACTTGTGCTCCTCACGGAGTTACGATGGAGGTGCGTAACCTCACAGGCAGCCGAGGCGGCGATCCTTATGAGCGATCAATGGTACTTTGAGATCGGCGACGGACAGACCTACGGCCCCTACTCAATGGAGAAGCTCCAGCGATGGGCGGCCAGCGGCAATCTCATGCCCACGCATCGCGTGCGGCGGGCCGATTCCAACGAGTGGATCATCGCCGCGTATGTGCCCGGCCTCGAGCTGACCAACGCTGTGGTCGAGGACGAAGGCGCCGACGACGGCGCCCCGGCGGGCAAGTCGCTTGGTTCGCGAATGCTGGGGCTCGGCCGCAAGAAGAAGCCCGGCGAGGACGGCGCCGCGAAGAAGCCCGCGGGCGATCCGCCGGACATCGTCGGCATGTGCGAAGAGTTCATGGAGATCGCGTTCCATCGCGAAGCCTCGGACATTCACATCGATCCCGAGGAGAAAATCACGCTCATCCAACTGCGCATCGACGGCGAGCTGGAAACGCTGCGGAAGCTGCCCCGGGCGTTGCACAACGCGGTGATCAGCCGCTTCAAGGTGCTGGCGAACATGGACATCGCCGAGAAGCGCATGCCGCAGGACGGGCGGTACTTCGTGCCGCTGGGGCCGCAGAAACGCAAGGTGAGCATTCGCGCCGCGTGCCTGCCCACCACGCACGGCGAACGCATGACGCTGCGGATGCTCGCCCTTGGGACCGAGCAGCTCACGCTCAACAAGCTCGGCATGACGGCGGTCCATCACGACGTGTTCGTGAAGTACGCCTCGCAAAAACAGGGGATGATCCTGCTGACCGGGCCTACCGGCAGCGGTAAGAGCACCACGCTGTACGCGGCCCTGCGCCATCGCCTGGCGAACTACCCGGGGCGGATCATCACGCTCGAAGAGCCCGTGGAGTACGACATCGTCGGCGTCGCGCAGGCCGAGGTCGACACGGCCGACAAGCTGCGGTTCGACACCGCGCTGCGCACGATCCTGCGAAGCGATCCCGACGTGATCATGATCGGCGAGATTCGCGATTTCGAGACGGTCGACATCGCGATCAAAGCCGCGCTCACGGGGCATCTCGTGTTCAGCTCCTTGCACACCAACTCGGCGCCAGGCGTCATCACGCGGCTGATCGACATGGGCGTGCAGCCCTTCCAGGTGGCGGCCACGCTGAAGCTGTGCGTCGCGCAGCGGTTGCTGCGGCAGCTTTGTCAGCAGTGTCGGACGCCAAGGGCGCTCACTGCGGTCGAGGCGGGGGCGCTGGGGGCGCCGAAGCTCGCGGGAACCACGGTGTACGAAGCGGGCCGGTGCGACGCGTGCAACGAGCGCGGCTACCGTGGCCGCGTCGGCGTGTTCGAGATGCTGCCGATGGAAGAGGACGTGGCGACGCAGATCGTCGCGGGTTGCGATGAGGTGTCGCTGTTGCGGTACATGCGCGAGAAAGGCATTCCCCGGTTGCGAGACGATGCGCTCGAAAAACTGATCGCGGGCAAGGCATGCTACGCCGACGTCCTGCCGCTGACGCAATAGTGCGCCCACGTCTCGGACGCATTTGGCGATATCACGGACGTGCGACTCGAGATGAGGCCTGTAAGGCCGACCTATGATAGCCCAGGGCGCAGCCCTGGGTACTCATCGGCCATCATTCTTCTTAGCCCTGTAGGGGCGCGATCCCGCCCCTACAGGGCTCATGGTTTCTCGTCGGCAGATGACCCAGGGCTGCGCCCTGGGCTATCACATCGTGGCCTTTCAGGCCTGAAATCAAATGCTCGAAGCCGCGTCTTAGTGGTTCATCCAATAGAACAACGCCCCCAGTGCGAGCGCCGCGCCGACTACGCTCAGGACAACCGCCGGCGTGCGATTGAGCAGGCGCTCCAGCGGGCGCCGGTTGCTCTGGAAGTCGCGCAACTCGGCGGCGGCCGCGCGCACGCGGTCGGCGTGTTTCTCGAATTCCTTGAGGTCCTGGCCGAGTTGCTCGCGGCCCGCGCTGGCCACCGATTCGAGCTGGCGGACGGCCATCAGAATTCGACGCGCCACCGAGGCCTTGAAACGCTTGATCGTGGTATCGTTGGCGACCGTCTTCGAATCGAGACTCACGCCGTGCTCCGGCGTGAAGACGAATTGCCGCTCGACTTCGGCGCGCCACGTCTTGAGTTCCAGCAGCCGATCGGCGTTGATCATCGGCAAGCCCATCAAGCGCAGCGGCTCGATTTCATACGCCGATTCGATGCCGTAGGACGCGAGCGCCGCGGCCAGCGATGGCGTCATGCCGCGAATGTTGCGGACATTCTTCTGGATGAGGTGCGACGACAGATGACGGCTCTTCTGCATCGAGCGATAGATGCTGAGCACATCGTGCAGTTGCGTCGCGGCGTTGCGATAGTTGTCGTACTCGACCTTGAGCTGCTCCACGCTGCTCTCGAAGGCGTCGTGTCGCAGGCGGTGCTGCTTGTCGACCGCTTGCCCGCGCTGATAGAGCTGCAATTGCATCGCATTGAGGTTGGCGGCGAGCTCGTCCGCGCGGCGGCGCCGCTGCTTGCCGGCGGGGCTAAAAATCAGCGCGCCGCCGCCGGCTACCGTCGCTGCCGCGCCGGCGATGAGCGCTAGCCCCGAAAACGGCGACGCCAGACAGGTCGCCGCGCCTGCGACCAGGAGCCAGGCCTCGGCGTCGGCGGCCCCGATCTTCGGAGCCTTCGACAAACGCTTGGGCGCCAGGGCCTGCGGAATGCGCAGGGTCTGGGGCGGAAGGTCGGGGAACACCGGCAGCATCAGCTTGCGAAGCTTGTTTTCCAGATGCTCCAGCCGGTCGGGCATGACCATCGAGGTCGAACCGCCTAAGACGAAAAACGCGGGGCCGCCTTCGTCCTCGATGCGGCACCACGGGCATTCCTTGCCGAGCGCGCAGTAAATATGAGCCTGGTCCATCGGGCACGCCTTGCGATGCCGGACCATCTCCTCCAAGGCTTCCACCCAGCGGCGCGCCTTGGGCCGTTCGTCCGGCTCGCCGCGGAACGCCGCTTCGAATAGCGCCGCCACGCCGGGCGAGACGTCGCCCCTCTGCAGAGACGCCGGCGGAGGTTCGACGAGCGTTTCGGAGCGATCCTTCGAGAACGCGAAGCGCCGCTCGGCGATCGCGCGCTCGATCGTCAGTTCGCCGTCGCCGTAGTAACGCCCCGCGAACGGATGTCGGCCCACGAACAGCAAGTGAAAGATGAGCACGGCCATGCCGAAGCGATCTTGCTCGGGCGTGCGCGGCTTGTCGCGAAGCTTTTTCGACTGCAGCTCCGGCGGCGTGAAGTGCGGCGTACCGACGGGGCAGTTATACACGTTGCCATTCGCTTCGACCTGAAACGAATCGCAGTCGATGAACCGCACGCACATTTCGCGGTCGACCAGCAGGTTGCCCTGGTTGACGTCGCCCACCACGATGCCGCTCTTGTGCATGCACTCAAACGCCGCGGCGACGTTGCGGGCCGCGAGCACCATGTGATGCCATTTGACGTACGGAAACTGGGCGCGGCGATTCGACGTGCCGTACAGTTCGTGAAGCTGCAGGGCGTCGACGATCTTGGGGAGCAAGATGCCGCAGGCCTCGCCGCGGGGGTTGAGCAGCAGCGACTGGGGCCACGCGGAGACGACGGCCAGCGCGCCGCTCTGGCGTTCGATCATGGCCTCGAGCTTCTCGCGATGATCGGCGGCCAGCGGCGTGCGATGGTAGATCTTGGCCGCGAGCGCAGGCTGTCCCTCGACGGCGAAGACGGCGCCTTCGCCGCCCGAGCCGAGCTGGGCGCCCAGCTTCACCGGCTGGCCGCTGGAATCGAGATACGCCGTCGGGTGCTTAGTCGACCCGGGCGGCGAGGACGAGGGTCCGGTCGTCATCAGTCTTGTTTTGCATGAACTCGGAAAGGAGGAATTGACGCAGATCGCGTTCCAAGCCGGCGGCGTTCGCGGTGTTTCGCAGTGCTTGGAACAAAGGAGCAAAGAATGGTGGATGAGGCGTGAGGCTATCGAATCGTAGTGCCAGCCGCTCGATGCCGTCGGTGAGCAGCGCGAGATCGGAGAACTCGCCGTCGACGGCGAGCGTCTGCACGCGGTCGCGAAAATCGGGGGATGTGAGGAAGTGCGTCGTGTTGATGTACTCGCCGGATTGCGGCCAAAAGGCGACGCCCATCGCGCCGTGGCGGCTGGCAACAATCGCGCCATCGCCGATTTGCAGGAACACCGCCTTGCCGGGCGCGGTGATCGCCACGCACAGTGTCGAGGCAAACTCGCGAAACGCGGATTGGGTCGTCTCGGCGTGCTCGGCAATCGCGGTGCGAGCGAGGTCACACCAGGCGAGCACGTCGTCGGCTGTCAGTTCGGCGAGCGAGCCATCGGCGTCGAATCGCGCGACGGCGTGCTCGACGATTGTCTCACACGCCATACGAGCGCCGATACCGCCGAAGCGGGTCGACCCCGCGCCGTCGGCCACGCAGGCGACGAGCGTCGCGGCGTCGCCGGCGCCGAGGGTGCGCACGGCGCAGTAGTCCTGGCACGCGCTGCCATCGGCGTTGTGCACGCTTCCTTGCACGCTTTGGCAGATGTGGCGCCACATGCGCGGCGAGCTCCTAAATGCGAGCCCAGCCGCGCGGTCCGGACGTGGGATCCTCCAGCGGCACTTCATCGCCGGGGGAGGAACGCGAGACGGTTTGCTGCGAGTTGGAGAGCCAGCTAAACAGCTCGCGGAATTTCGTGCCCTGCAGCCACAGCGGCTTGCGCACGCTGATCTCCTGCAGGATCTGCATGTTGGCGCCCTCCACGCCTACGGCGAAGAAGCAGACCGCCTTCGAGTTCTCGCTGTCGTGAACCCGCGAGACGACCGCCTTCCAGTGATCGTTCGGCTCGCCATCGGTGATCAGGAACGCCCACGGCCGGTAGTACGCGATGCCGTGCTCGCGATAGCTGGCCTTGCGCTCCTCGATCATGTCGAGCGCGGTGGTGATGGCTTCGCCCATGGGCGTGCCGCCGATGACAGCGAGCTTCGGCGGGACGAAGTCCTTGGCGGTGGTAAACTCGACCAGCCGGGTGACGCGGCCGCCGAAGGTGACGATGGCGACCTCGACGCGCTTGGCGGCGAGGGCGTCGCCGAGCAGCTCGTCGCGGTAGGCCTCGAGGCCCTTGTTCAGCTCGTCGATCCGCGGGCCGTGCATGGAGGTCGACGTATCGACGATCAGCACGCAGGGAACGCGCGGCTCGGGGTTCTCGGCAAACTCGACTGCCTTAAACGCATTGTCGGCGGAAAGTTGTTCCATGAAGTGCGCCTAAGCTCGCAAGGGTCGTGGAGGAAGCGAATAAACTCTAAGAATACGAGCGATCTTCAGTATGTCGCGATTTGGGGTTTGGATCAAGTTTGTCGTGGGCGTGGGGCGGTTCCGACAGGGTTGCGAAAATGGTGAAATGTCCGCGGCGGCGCCGTTTTTTCTTGTTAGGGGGACAGTATGGGCGTTTGTTGAACGCCGCGTGCTGGTTTTCTCGACGTTCCGACGCCGTGAGGCGTCGTGGAATGTGTCCGCTTCGAGAGTCTTAGTGTCCGCTTTGGGGCTCATACTGTCCGCTTTGGCGGTGATTGTGTCCGGTTTGGCGGACAGAATGGAACCGCCAAGGACGCCAAGGGGTTGAGGACAACCTGCGCCAAGGTCGGAGACGGACGTGGGTGGGAGGGAGCGGCGCATGGCATGGACATGTTGCGAGACGGATGGCTTTGAAAGGTTCAGGAAGACGAACCGCAGCATGGTTTATTTGTACACTAGTGCAGCGCGTTTGTCAAGAGGGGGAAATGGGCCGGGGGAGATTGGGCACGAATGGCGCGAATGAAGACGAATGGGAAGCGTGCCCTGGGATGAGTCTCGTGCAGCCATGCCCGCGCGATGTCGGATGGCACTGCGACCAAGAGTCCGGTCGGGCGGACAATTGGCGTCGCCTTTCCATCAATGGCCGGTCAAGCGATGGAGCTCTTTGATGGCGCCCGGCTCACCGAGCATGGGCACGGGCACGGTTTCTTGGGAGCGCGCGTGGTTCGGCGCAAGCAGGGCGCCGAGAGTCGCCAAACCGAAAAGGAACGACGTGCGCATCGCATGACTCCTCTAGTGCTTTGTCACAGCTTGATTTTCGGGTAGAGGGATTTGAGCGTACCGCGGGCGTCTTTGACTTTCATCTGCCAGTCGACGCCGCGCTGGGTCGCGTTGACGTCGGTCGACCAGGCTGCCAGCTCGGACTGCAGCT
>JANOIK010000716.1:0-3144 GCA_031407585.1 Planctomycetota bacterium
CGCGGGCACCAGTTTGTGCAAGAACGGCTCGCTCAGCCCCATCTGCCGGCCGTCGAGCACGGCCCGCCGCAGCAGGCGTTTGACGACATACTTTTCCTTGTTGGCGCCGGGATACACATTCTCGTGAACGGCAAACGTGCACGCGCGCACGTGATCGGTGATGCGCCGGAGCCGGCGCCCGTTGTCGCTCTCGAGCTCGTACTTCACGCCGCACACTTCGGCCGCGGCTTGCACGATGGGGAACAACTGGTCCGTGTGGTAATTCGTGGGCACGCCCTGCAGCGTGGCCGCCGTGCGCTCAAGCCCCATCCCCGTGTCGATGTTCTTCGACGGCAACGGCCGCAAGTTACCTGGCGGATCGCCCACGCGGTTGAACTGCGTAAATACGAGATTCCAAATCTCGACGCTCTTGCCCTGGTCTGGGTGAAAGTAAATCTCACTGCACGGGCCACACACGCCGTCGGGCCCCTGGCTCGGCGCACTCGCGGGCCAGAAATTCTCGTCCTCGTCGCACCGCTCGATCCGGTCGAGGGAAAGTCCCACATCCTTCGCCCAAATCCCGGCCGCCTCGTCGTCGTCCTTATATACGGTGACGGTCAGCCGCGTAGGATCGATGGCGAGCCACTTTTTGTCGGTAAGAAACTCCCACGCCCAGTTGATCGCTTCGCGCTTGAAGTAGTCGCCAAAGCTGAAGTTCCCCAGCATCTCGAAAAACGTATGGTGGTACGCCGTGCGGCCGACGTTCTCGATGTCGCCCGTGCGCAGGCATTTCTGGCAGCTCGTCGCGCGCGTGAATTCCAGCTTCACCTTGCCCAGAAAGTGGTCCTTGAACTGATTCATCCCCGCGGGGGTGAACAGCACGCTGGGGTCCCACGTGGGCACCAGAACGTCGCTGGCCACGCGGCGGTGGCCCTTCGATTCGAAGAAGGCCAGATATTTTTCGCGAAGCTCGTTGGTTTGCATGGAGTGATTTTCAGAAGTCGAAAGGCAAGCGGGCGAGCCGGGGCGTCTCGCCCCCGGCGCGTTCCAGAAAATGGCGGTAAGCGAGTTATCGTACCGCGATAGCCGCCGCCAGACTATGGCGGATGCCAGGGGCTTGAAGCGCCGTTTTGGCCGTCAATCGCCGAGCGGCAACCGCAAAGAGACCGCGGCGCCAGTTCCCTCGCCGCCGGCGGCCGCCGCGTCGAGACGTCCCCCCAGCTCACGCGCCAAGCGGCGGCAAAGGGCCAACCCGAGGCCGACGCCCGGGGCCGTCTCGGCTGCTTCTTCGGCGCTCTTGCTGAACGGCGCCGAATGGGCCGCGGCGCGCAGCGATATGAATCCCGGGCCGTGATCGCGCACCGTAAACTCGATGTGCGCATCGCGCCGAGTCACGTCGAGATGAATCCGACGATCCGCCGCGCGCCCCGCGTACTTCGCCGCGTTGTCGACCAGGTTGAACAGAATCTGCTCGACCACGCCGACATCGGTGCGCAGCGCCGCGCTCGCCGCGTCGCCGGCCACATCGCATTCCACGCTCATCCCCGCCTGGGCTGCACGCTCCGACAGCCGCGGCTCGAACCGCTCGATGAGCGCCCCGGGAGTCGTCTGTTCAATCCGGCGCGGCCGGCGGCCTCGCTCCAACCGAGCGTAGGCCAGCACATTGTCGACGAGGTGCGTCAGCCGTTCGGCTTCGGTGCGCAGCGTTTCCAGATATTCGCGCCGCCGCTCAGCGGACGGCGCCATGTCGCGCGCGAGCAACTCCGAATACATGCGGAACGTCGTGAGCGGCGTGCGCAGCTCGTGCGTCACCGACGAGACAAACGCCGCCCGCCGCTCGCTGAGCGCCATGACGCCCCACAACAGCCCCGCGACGGCCGCCAGCGCGAGCACGATCGCCGCCCACCCCACGCCGAGCGACCACTGCAGCGGGGATGCCGCGGTCGCCGCCAGTGGTGATTCCGTCGCGACTAAACGCACCGGCAGCCCGGCAAGCATTCGCGTTGGATCGGGCGACTCGCCCAATCGCACGGGCGTCAAATCGGCGTCCGGCAGCAGGTCCGCGGTTTCCGCGAGCAACTCCTCCTTGATATGCGGCCAGTCGAGCCAGCTTCCCTGCACCATCGTCGACCCCTTGAGCACCACGCGTCGCGCGAGCAACAACCGGTCGCCAACCCACAGTGGGCGGCTCACGTTCTCGACCACCGGGTTCACGGCCTCTTCAGTTGCCGCGGTCTGGTACGAGTTCTCCCGGCGCTGCTTGACGTACTCCTGCTCGACCTGCGATTGGTAACGCGAGCTGCGGTCGCCCAGGTCGTCGAGCGCCTGGCCGAATCGTGACGGATTCGCGGCGGACTGTTGCTGGTTGGCGGCGGCCGCGCCGTTCGGAGATTGAGCGCCCGCGGCGTTCGGCGGGGCAGAGTTTTCCTGCGAGCTCGCAGGCGCCTGGGCGCTTTCGCTGTCGAGGGGCGCCGCAGCCTGGTTGGCGGCGGTGAAGGCGTAGTTGTCGAAAAACTGCCCTCGCGCAGCGTCCTGCGGGGGGGCCGCCGCTTGCTGGGCGTTGGATTCGATTCGGAATCCGCCGCCAAAGCCATTGGCCCCGCGCGCGAGGGACTCATTCGTTTTCGGCAGCGGTTGAACGGGGAGTTGTGCGAGCAAATCCGCCACGGACACGTTCGCCGCCAGTTCGGCGAGCCGCGCGCGATTGCCCCCAATCTCGTCGAGCGTCATGCCGTTGGCGCACGCCAGCGTAGTTAAATCAGCCCCCGGCGCCTGCGGCGAGCTCCAATCGCCGGTCGGCGTGGCGTTGAAATTCAGCAGCACGCCCGAGTTGCCCAACAGCAGCGGCGAAGCGACCTGCTCAACCGCCGGCCCGGCCTTCGACCGCGGCGCCTCGACCGTAATAAACGGCGTGTAGTAAAAGTGCGGCCGCGCACTTTCCTCGGCAATCAACGGCGCGAGCTTCGTGTCCATGCGCCAGAGGGCGAGGCTGACCCGCCGCTCCAGGTCGGCGGCCGCGCGTTCCGCGTTGAGCTCGCGGTCCGCCCGCAGCGCATGGAGCGTCAGCCACGCCATCGCGCACGCCACGAGGGCGCCGCATGCGGCCAGAGCCAGCCAAACTTGCCAAGGACGCTTCATGGGAGCTGGTAGCCGTTAGCTATTAGC
>JANOIK010000735.1:0-17491 GCA_031407585.1 Planctomycetota bacterium
GTATCGTTTCCCGGCGAGATCGCCGACGACCAGAAGTGGAAGCTGTACGCCTCAGCCGACGTCTTCGTGCTCCCGTCGTTCAGCGAGAATTTCGGGCTCGTCGTGGCGGAAGCTCTCGCCGTAGGCACGCCGGTCATCACAACCACCGGTACGCCGTGGGCGGACTTGACGGAACTTTGCGCCGGTTGGCACGTCGAGCCCACTACCGAGGGACTAACCATCGCCGTTCGAGACGCAATCCGGCGATCCTCGATTGAGCTCGCCGAAATGGGAACGCGCGGCGAGCATTGGTGTCGGCAACGCTTCTCGTCAAATCGCATCGCCGAACAGATGGCGTCTTTCTACGAGCAGCTACTCCCGCCGCCGGGCGCTTCGTGAACGTCGACGAAATCACGCTACTGATTCTCACCTACAACGAAGCGCCCAACCTGGCGCGAACGTTTGAGGGCGTCGCCTGGGCACGGCGCATCGTTGTGGTCGACAGCGGCAGCTCGGACGAGACCGCCGCCCTTGCCGCGGCGGTTCCCGCGGTGCAGTTCGTCGAGCGGCCGTTCGATTCGCACGCCGCGCAGTGGAACTTTGGCCTCGCGCAGATCGCAACCGAGTGGACGCTGGCGTTGGACGCCGACTACGTGTGCCCCGCGGCGCTGCGCGAAGAGCTCGCCGCGCTCAACCCGCAACACGACTCCTACTCCACGGACTTCGTGTACGCCATCAACGGCCGGGCGCTGCGGGCGGCGCTCTACCCGCCGCGCGTCACGCTGTTTCGCACGCAGCGGTTTCTCTACGCCCAAGACGGCCACACGCAAACGCTCGACCTGCAAGGCGCGCCCTGCGGCAAGCTGCGGTCAAAGATCGTCCACGACGACCGCAAACCGCTGGCGCGTTGGCTGCGGTCGCAGTCCGCCTATGCTGCGCTCGAAGCCGAAAAGTTGCTGGCGACGCCGAAAGTGGAGCTGAGCTGGAAAGACCGCCTGCGCCGCGGCGTGCTCTGGGCGCCGCCGCTCACGCTCGCGTACTGCCTGTTCGCCAAGGGCCTCATCCTCGACGGCTGGCCGGGAATCTTTTACGCCCTGCAGCGCACGTATGCCGAGCTGGTGCTGTCGCTCGAACTGCTCGATCGCCGGCTGCGGCAGCGATCGAAACCCGCGCCGCCTCCATTGCCATGAGCGCGACAATCGCCTTAACCATCCCCGGAACCTCGACGCCGCTGACGGCGCGCGGCGATCGGCTCGAAGCTAGCGGAAGCGACGGCGGCTACCCCGTGATTCACGGCATCCCCGTCTTATTCCCCCGCGAGGGCCACTCCGAGTTCCCTGCGTACCTCGAAAGCTGCCGCGTCACCGACGTGCACGATCCCTGGCAAGTTGACACGCTGGCGATCACCGACGCCAACAAACAGGCCGTGCGAGCCGCAATCGCCGCGGGCGACTGGAGCGTCGACCCCGTCGTGCGTCACCTCGTGCTCGCGACCAACGGCATGGCCTACGCCCACCACGTCGGCAAGCTCGGCGCGTACCCGATCCCCGACGTCCGCCTCCCGCCGGCGACGGGGCAGAGGCTGCTTGACCTCGGATGCAGTTGGGGACGCTGGTGCGTCGCGGCGTCGCGAGCCGGTTACGCGGTCACGGGCATCGACCCCTCGCTGGGCGCCGTGCTGGCCGCCCAGCGTGTCACGAAGCAACTCGACTGCACCGGCGAGTTCGTCTGCGGCGACGCGAGACGCCTCCCCTTCCCCGTCGCGGCCTTCGACGTCGTCCACAGCTACAGCGTGCTCCAGCACCTCTCGGATGAGGACGCCACCGCTGCGTGGCGCGAAGCCGCGCGTGTCCTGAAGCCCGGCGGATACGCCTACATCCAGATGGCGAATGTCTTCGGCGTGCGCTCGCTCTACCACCTGGCGAGGCGCGGGCGCAAGGCGCACAACTTCGAGGTGCGCTACCGCCGGCCCGCGCAGCTCCTGCAAATGGCACAGCAATCCGTCGGCCCCGCGAAGCTCGAAATCGACTGCTTCTTCGGCCTCGGCCTTCAGAATAGCGACCGCGCACTCTACGGCAGCCTCGCCCGCGGCGCCCTGAGCTCATCGAACGCCCTCATCGCCGCGGCCTGCGTGGCGCCCCCGCTGAAGCTCGCCGCCGACAGCCTTTACATCCGAGCCGTAAAGCCCCAATGACGCGCGTGAACATCCTCGGCATCAACGCCTACCACGGCGACGCCTCGGCCGCGCTGGTCGTCGATGGCAAGCTCATCGCCGCCGTCGAGGAGGAGCGCTTCAACCGCGTGAAGCACTGGGCCGGCTTCCCCGCGGAGTCCATCAGCTGGTGCCTCGCGTCCGCCGGCGCCGACGCTCGCGAAGTCGACCACGTCGCGATTTCGTTCAACCCGCGTGCCAACTTCGCCAAGCGTCTCGCCTTCGTCGCCAAGCACCGGCCGAGCGTCCGCGCGATCATCGACCGGCTCAAACGCCAGGGCAAAACGCTCTCCCTCGAGCAGCAGTTCGCCGACTCCGTCGGTCTCTCGCACTCCGCTCTGCGAGCGAAGTTCCACCGCGTCGAGCACCACCAAACGCACGTTGCCGCCGGCTTCCTCATCTCGCCGTTTGACGACGCGGCGGTGCTCTCGGTCGACGGCATGGGTGACTTCGTGAGCACCATGACCGCCCACGGCCGCGGCACTGATTGGACGGTGCTCGACCGCGTGTTCTATCCCCATTCGCTTGGCTTCCTGTACACGGCCGTCACCATGTACCTCGGCTTCCCCTACTATGGCGACGAGTACAAGGTGATGGGCCTCGCCCCCTACGGCGAGCCGGAGTTCGCGGACTTTTTCCGCCGGCTCATCGTCCCCGCGGGCGACGTGTTCGCGCTCAATCTCGACTACTTCACCCACCATCGCCGCGGCGTGAAGATGTCGTGGAACGATGGCGCCCCGATCATCGAGCCATTTTACAGCGAACGCCTCGCGAAGGAGCTTGGCCCGCCGCGCGATCCCAAGGGCGAGACGACCCACCGGCACGAGAACATCGCCAAGAGCCTGCAGACGGTCACCGAAGAAATCATCATGCACCTGCTGCGGCGCCTTGCGGACAAAACGGGCGCCAAGAATGTGTGCCTCACCGGCGGTTGTGCGATGAACTCCGTCGCCAACGGCAAGGTGACCACCGAGACGCCGTTCGAGCAGGTGTACGTGCCCGCTGGCGCCGCCGACAACGGCACGTCCTTCGGCGCCGCGTTCCACGTGTGGAATCGCACTCTCGGCCAACCGCGCTCGTTTGTGCAGGATCACGCTTATTGGGGCTGCGAATCGACGGCGGACGAATGCGAAGCCGCCGCCCGCGCCGCCGGGCTGCCTTACCAGCGATGCGACGATTCCGCGCTCGTCGACCGCGTCGTCGACCTGCTGCTCGGCGGCAACGTCGTCGGATGGTTCCAGGGTCGCATGGAGTTCGGCGCCCGCGCCCTCGGCTCGCGGTCGCTGCTGGCCGACCCACGTCGCGTGGACATGCGGGACATCATCAACCTGCGCATCAAGTTCCGCGAAAAATTCCGGCCGTTCGCCCCCAGCATTCTGGAGGAATGCGTGGGCGAGTGGTTCGAGCTGAACGAGCTGGCGCCCTACATGGAAAAAGTGCTGCCCATCCGCCCCGAGAAGCGGCCGCTGATCCCCGCGGTCACGCACGTCGACGGCAGCGGCCGCTTGCAATCGGTGTCGCGCGCGACGAATCCGCTGTACCACGCGCTCATCTCGCGTTTCTACGAAAAGACAGGCGTGCCGATCGTGCTCAACACTTCGCTCAATGAGAACGAGCCGATCGTGCGCACGCCGCGCGAGGCGATCAACTGCTTCCTGCGAACCGACATGGATGCCCTGGCCATCGGCCCCGTGCTGATCAACCGCCACGCTCCCGGTTTCCCAACCGAACTCCGCCGCCGCAACGAGCAGGCAATGGGCGTCTAATACGTGGGGTGGCATGCCCACGTCCGCGTGGGCATGCTGAAGTCAAAGCTAACGTAGACCATGTCGTTTCCCGCCGCTGGGTGCCATGCCCACGTCCGCGTGGGCATGTTGAACGACGCCAGACATGCCCACGAAGACGAGGGCATGGCACTCAGCCATTAGAATATGGCTTCGCCAAACGAAACACCCGCCGACCGCCCCCACGCCACGCTGCTCTACCACTTCTTCCACCCGGACGACGTGGTCAGCGCCCGCCAGTTCAGCGACCTGGCCGAGGGCCTCGTCGAGCGCGGTTGGGACGTCACGGCGCGGCCGGCCAACCGTCTGTGCCACGACACGGCGACAGCAGGGCTCGCCTCGCGCGAACAGTGGCGCGGCGTCGACATCCGCCGGGTCCGCCGACCGGCATTTCGCCAGGCGTCAAACTTTGGCCGCAGCGCCAACACGCTCTGGATGCTCGCTGCCTGGACGTGGGCCGCGGCGTTCGGCCGCCGGCGACCTAACGAAGTCGTGATCATCGGCACCGACCCCGTGCTCGGCGTGCTCGCCGTCCTGCCCTGGCGACTCTTCCGGCCCCGCGCGAAGATCGCGCACTGGTGCTTCGACCTGTACCCCGACGCCGCCGTCGCGGAGGGCATGCTCCGCCGCGACGCCTTCACCGTGCGAATCCTGCGGCGCCTGCTCTCCGCCGCGTACCGCAGGTGCGCTTTTCTCGCCGACCTGGGTCCGTGCATGGCGCGACGCCTCCACGACACGGAGCCGTCCGCGCGCTGCGTCACCATCACGCCCTGGGCGTTGGTCGAGCCAGACGAACCTCCGCCGCCCGAGCTCGCCACACGACGCGAGCTCTTCGGCGACGCGAGCCTGGGCCTGCTCTACTCCGGCAGCTTCGGTCGAGCGCACAGCCACGCCGAGTTTCTCGCGTTCGCGCGCTCGCTGCGCGGAGATGCCCCCGGCGCCTCGGAATCAACAGTCGCGTTCTGCTTCGCCGGCCGCGGCACGCGCGCCGACGAGCTGCGCGCCGCTGTCACGCCCGCCGACGCCAACATCCGCTTCGCCGGCTTCGCGCCCGAGTCGCAGCTTGCCCAGCGCCTGGCCGCCTGCGATCTCCATCTGGTCAGCTTGCGGGAAGACTGGACCGGCACGGTCGTCCCCTCGAAATTCTTCGGCGCCCTGGCGGCCGGTCGCGGCGTCGTCTTCGCCGGCTCCCCCGATTCGTCGATCGCCCGCTGGATCGCCGAACATCAGGTGGGTTGGGTTCTAACGCCCGATTTGCTTGCAGCGGTTGCCGCGGACCTGCGGGCGTTGGCCGCGAACCCCGCGGCTCTCCAGGCGCTTCGCGAGCGGTGCCGCCGTGTGTACCATGAACAGTTCAGCAAACATCGCATGCTCCAGCGCTGGGATGCGGAACTCCGCCGAACGCTCGGCGAAGACGCGCCTGCGGCGGGCTCCAGCAATGCCGCCGATGGTGCGCCGGCCAAATCCGCGGCGGCTCTTGTCATGCCCAACCTCCTCGCAGTGTCGCCCCGATGAGCTCCGCACGAATGCCATGGACCGATCGCGCCAGCGCGCTCTGGTCGACCGCGGGCATCGCGGCAGGCATTGCCGCGGTCGTGACGGCGCTCGCCTACGGGCCGCTCTTGTACGAGTACTTCGCGTATCTCGGCGCCAAGCCGTATTACCAACACTATCCGTTCGTGCTAGCCGCCTTTGGGTGGCTGCTCGCTCAACGGCTGATGGCGGCGCACCCGCGCGAGTTGGACAAGCCGTCGGAGTTCGGCCCCACCGCCGCGGCCGCGCTTGCGGCCGTCGCCTGGGCTCTGCTCGCCTTGGCCTACTTCGCGCACAGCCCCTGGCTGGCGTGCGTGTCATTAGTCGTGCTCGCCGGCGCCGGCATGGTCTACGCAAACGCCCTGTGGCACGTCGAAGGTCTCGGCGCCGTCTGGCTGCTGCTGTGGCTCATCGTCACGCCGCCGTTCGGCAAGGATCAGGTCCTCATCGCCTTCTTGCAGCGGGTGAGCAGCCGCGCAAGCAGCTTCGTGCTCGACGCCCTCGGCGTGTCGCACGTCATGGAAGGAAATAAGCTGACGCTCCTCAAGAAGGAGCTGTTCGTCGACGAGGCGTGCAGCGGCATTATCTCAGTTCTGTCGATCATCGCCTGCGCGGCCATCTACGGCGTCTGGCGGCGGCGATCCGCGGTACATGTCGTCGTGCTCATCATCGCGGGCGTCGCCTGGGCCACCGTCATGAACACGCTGCGGATCAGTTCGATCGCCTACATGTTCAGCGCCCGGGGCGTCGACTGGTCGGAAGGGTGGGTCCACGAGGTGCTGAGTTTGTGCGTGTTCACGCTCACGTTTCTCTCGCTCATCAGCTCCGACGTGCTGCTCGCCGGGCTGCTGGCCCCGGTCGCGCGGGCGTGGGACGAGCACCACGACGCCACGTTCCGCTGGGGCCGCTGGCTCGCCTCCGGTTGGGACTGGGCTCTCGGGCACAGCGCCGACGAGGCCGGCGACTCGCCGATCTTTGACGAGGACTCCATCGCGCTGCCGCGTTGGCCGTGGCTGCTGCGCATCGCGTTACCGCTGGCGTTCATCGCCCTGCCTGCATGGAGCTTCATGGCGCGCGCTCCCGCCGAGGTGCTCGCGGCGCCGGCCTCCGGCGCGGGGCAGGCCGCGCTCAATCGAGCGCTCGCCCTCAACGAAGCGTTCCTCCCCGAGCAAATCGGATTGCTCCGCCGCCAAAAGTTCGAAATCTTCGAACGCGACCGCAACGACGCGATGGGCAATCACTCGCGCACTCACACCTACGTCGACAGTCGCGGAACCCTGTATCTCGTCTCGTGCGACTTTGCCTACGAAGGCGGCTGGCACGAACTGGTGACGTGCTACCAGGGCGTCGGCTGGACCGTCGACGACCGCACCGTTCACACCGACCCCGCCAGCGCGGCCGCGCACCCCTGGCCGCGCATGGAGGCCCGCTTCTCCAAACCGGGCGGAGTGCATGCCTTCGTCGCGGCAAGCGCCTTCGACGACCAGGGTCAGTACATCGACCTGCCTAGGGGCGACTTGTGGGAGCGCATCAAGGGCGCCCTCTCGAACCAGCGAAACGTGAAGACGAGCGAACTCGCCTTCCAAACGCAAGTGTGGACGACCTCCGCCGAGCCGATTGACCACGTGCAGCGTGAGACGGTCCGCGACCTGCTACTTGTAGGGCGGGCTCGCTTCCGCGACCTCGTCACTGGCGACGCCGCCGCGCCTGCAACTACACCGGCTCTAAGTTCCGCCGCTGAGCCGTCGTCTCCAGAAAACACCGCTCGCTAACCGCATGGCCACGTAATGTTCGACGCCCTTCACAACCTGATGCGAAAGCCGCGCCGCTGGGCCGCGAGCGCCGTCGAGACCCTCGCACGCGTCGGCGCCGCCATCGTCTGGCCCATCGAGCGCCTCTTCGCGGCCACCGCGGGCCAGGCGTTTCGCATCGCCGAGAAGTTCGAGAACGTCGAGGATTGGCTCTTCGGTCTCTGGCGGCTGATCACCTGGCCCTTGCGCATGATCTGGCGCCTGCTGGCCGGCCTCGTCTCGCTGATCGTCCCCGCGTCGCTGCGGGCAAAGTTCTCCGGAATACTCGGCCCCTGGTTTCGGTTCACCGATTGGGTCGGCAAAGCCGTCTGGGAATTCGTCGAGTGGCTCAACCTCGACGCGGCCACGCGTTGGCTCGTGTGGCTGCTGCAGCCGGTGTGGCGCCCGCTCGCCGCCGTGGGTGGATTCTTCTACGCCTGGTTCGCCACGCGACCGTACAAGCAGATGCTGTGGGGCGCCCCGATCTTGGTCCTCTTGCTGCCGCTCGGAGCGATCGTTACGTGGGGGTTCACCTGGGGGCATTCGTCCGTCGAGGCCCACTACCGCGCTGCGCTCGCGGTCGCCCAGCAGAAGAACGACCTCGTCGCGGTCGACATTTTCAATCGCAAGCTGTCGCTGCTAGGCGCGAAAGTCGAGAACACCGAGCTCCGGCGGGCCATGAAGCTCGCGGAAGCCGGCAAGCTGGACGAAGCCTACGCCATCATGAAGATCCTGGCGCCGGAAGATAAGCTTGGGCAGCCGCAAGCGCACAGCTGGATTCTCCTCCAAATGCTGCAAGGCACGCTCGACGTGGAGCCGAGCGAACGCCTCCGCCTCGCGGACGTCCATCTGAAGCGCCTCGAATCGCTCGACCTTCCGACCGACCAGTTCAAAATGCTGCGAGCCGTGTGGCTCATGGAAAGTGGCAAGCCCGAAGAGGCCGCGGCGATGTTCGCGCCGTTCACCAGCAGCAACCGCCTGGCCGCGATGCAGCGGATGCAAATCAACGCGCAGCTCAATCATCTCGACGAGGCCCGCAGCGACGCGCGCGCGCTTCGCATCCATCTCGACGAAGCGCAGCGGAAAGGCGAAGCCCTCGGTCCCGGCGACTACCAGGCGTGGGCTCAAGCGGCCCAGCTTCTGGACGACTCCGAGGAATGGTCCCGCGCCGTCCGCGCGTGGCTGAAGATCGATCCCCAAAACAAGTTGGCCCGGCAAAGCGTGGTCGCCCTCGATTTGCTCGAGGTCAACCAGATGTTGCAATCCGAGTACCCCAACGCCGACTCGCTCGCCGCGCACCTCATTGAGATCACCCGGCTCGCCGAAGACACGACGCAGCTCGAAGGCCGGCTGACGCAAATGTACGCGAATCGCACTCAGTTTCCCGGCGTCGAAGCGATGTTCGCCAAGCTGATCAAATCGCCCGACGCGCCGCTGAAGCTGACCGCCGCGCTGGGCGCGGCCGCCGCACTAGAGAACGACGTCCCGCTTGCCCGCAAACTACTGGCCCGCGTCGTGGCCGAAGATCCCAAGCATGCCGTCGCGTGGAACAATTATGCTTGGGCCCTCGCGCAGGAGCCCGATTCGGATCTGGCGAAGGCGCTCGACGCCGTGAATCACGCGCTGGAGATCGCCCCCGAGGAGTTTCGCTTCCGCGAGACGCGAGGACAAACCTATCTCGCGCTCGAACGCTGGCAGGAGGCGGTCGACGATTTGGAGTTTGCGCTGAACGGCATGCCCGATCTGGCGGCGATTCATGCCTCCCTGGCGACGGCCTACGACAAACTCGGCCAAACCGAACTGGCCGACATTCACCGCCAACACGTTCAATAGTTCCGCAACGGACGCCCTCATGCGAATGCTACCGCTTCGATCATTCCCGCGCCGCCGCCTTCTACAAGCGGCCCTCTTGGTCGTGGGGCTGGCTTGCGCAAGCAGCGCTCGCGCGGAGCTGCTGCCGGCCGAGGTCGCGGTGATCGCCGCTCGCGGGAACCGCGACAGCGAGGAGCTTGCGAAGTACTACATGAAGGCGCGGGGCATCCCCGCCGAAAACCTTTGCCTGGTCGACGTGCCCGCCGAAGAGGTGTGCCCGCGCGAGACGTGGACTTGGTCGGTTCGCCCGGACATCCACAAGTGGCTCGACGAGCACGATCCGAAAAAGAAGTTCCGCTGCCTGGTGACGGTATGGGGCGTGCCGTTGAAGATCGGCCCCGCCGAGGCCGACGCCGAGCGGATCAAGTATCGCCAATTTCTCGAAGGCGACCGACGTCAGCGGTTCGACTTGCTCAAGCAAATCGCGGCGCAACTCGATGCGCTCGCTCCCGACGTTGCGATTCCCGGCGAGGCCCCAACGGCCGACGACGCCAAGCCGGGCGAGAAGCCTTCGGAGCTGCAGCTCGCGCAGACCGAGCTGGAGAAGCACCTGCAAGCCGCCCAGGCTCGCGTCGCGCAGCTTTCGGACGATGAGCGGCCGCTCGCTGCGGGTCGCCTGCAGCAGATGGCAACGCTCGCCGGCGGCGCCCGCGTGGTGCTCCAGGGCATGGAAAGGCAGCTCCAGCTCACGCCCGAAAACGCCGAGCTCCGCACCCAGTACGACCTGCTCCGCGGCCGGGCTTCCGGTTTGGTCGAGATGCAGATGCTGCTCGACCAGATGCCGATGGGCTACTACCACGACGCCCTCATCCTCGCCGCCCTCGAACGTAACGGCGGGCTGCTCGGCACGATCGAGTGGCTCGACGGCCAGCTCGCCACGGTGGAGAAAAACGAGACCGGCGCAAGTTTCGACAGCGAGCTCTCGCTCGTCCTCTGGCCGGACGACTACGAGCTGCTGCGCTGGCAGCCGAACTACCTGCGGGCCGGCTACGAGGCGTCCCAATGGCCCACGGTATTTCGAACGCTGATGGTCGCGCGGATCGACGCCCCGACGATTAAATTGGCGCAGGGGCTCATCGACTCGGCGATCGAGGTCGAGAAAGAAGGCCTGCACGGCAAGGCCTACTTCGACGCCCGCGGTATGGCAAAGCTCGACGAGCCCGGCGCCCCGCCCACGCAGCTCGCCCCGGGCAGTTACGGCGACTACGACCGCGCCGTGCTCGCGACGGCCAAGGGCATTCAGGACCAGACGACGATCGATGTCGTGCTGAACAGCAGCCCCGATCTGTTCAAAGCTGGCGACTGCCCCGAGGCGGCGCTGTACTGCGGTTGGTACAGCCTAGCCAAATACGTCGACGCCTTCGACTGGCAGCGCGGCGCCGTGGCGTACCACCTTGCGAGCAACGAAGCCGCGACGCTCCGCGACCCCGGCAGCCAGGTTTGGTGCAAGAAGATGATCGAAGACGGCGTCGCGGCGACGATCGGCCCGGTGTACGAGCCGTATCTCATGGCGTTCCCGCGGCCCGAGCAGTTCTTTGGGCTGCTGCTGCAGGGCGACCTGACGCTGGTTGAGTGCTACTACCGCACGCTACCGTTCAACAGTTGGATGATGACGCTGATCGGCGATCCCCTGTATCGGCCGTTCAAGAATTACAAGGTGGCGAAGGGGCCGGTGGCGGCGGAGGCAGCGGGGACGTCAGAGGCCGCGGGCGCTGAGGACCTCGGGGGCTAGGACTAGCGTACTTGGATTTTGTACGCATTCTCGCCATTCGCATCACCCGTTCCAAAATTGGTGAATTCTGTCACATGCGCGGCGACGTTCGCTCGGCGAACAGGCGGGCTCCGGCACGCACTGGGGTGACAAAATCGACGGGATTTTGGAATTTTCGGCCCGGGCGCCGCAGCGCCATCATAGTGATCCAGGCGCGTGATCAGCGGTGCCTTCCTGGGTGTCGGTAGGCGTAACATTCGAGTTTTCAAAGAGCGTTGTCGCGTGTTTGGGCTCTCGCTCTTGGCCACGACAACGAATCTTACCACTGGGGACTTCTCGAAACAAGTGTACACGTAACGAAATTGAACCGCGGATTTCGCGGATTGTCGCGGATCGAAGGCGGATGTGTGTCCGCTACGGCCGTTTGGCGCGGACTTTTTCGATCGCGTCGCGCAGCCCGTCGCGGATGAGCTTGTGGGCGTCCTGGTAGTGTCCGCCGTCGCGGTCATAATCCCGCCAGCACTTCCCCCACGCGGGCAGCGGGTTGAAAGCGTGCAGCTCCGGGCAGTCGGCCGCGAGGTTGGTGTCGTACAAAACGATGGGCACGATCTCGACTTCCTGCTTCTTCTCGCGGGCCAGGGCTTCCTTCATTTCGATGTCCATGATGTAGCCCGAGTTGAGAAACTCGTAGCTCACCAGGCACACGAAGACGTCCATCGCGGCGAGTGCGTGACGGATTCTCTTGTCCCATTGATCTCCGGCCTTCAGCTCCTGGTCGTGCCAGACATGCGCCAATTTTGTCGTCCGGAAATTGAGAACTGGCTTCAGTCGTTGAAACCACGTCGCGTTGAGGTGCGAGTAGCTCACAAATACTTCGACGGGTTGAGATTTCGAGCGCGGGGCGCGAGGTCTCATGCCGCCGCCTCCTCGCGCTCATCCTCGCGCGGCAAGATGTCGAACTCTTCGAGCGTTTCGCGGGGGACCCAACTCCCCTTATGGTGCCACTGCTCGACTGTCTTCAAGTCTTTGTATTCCGCGAAGAGGTCGCGCAGCGTGAGGCGAATCATCGCTAGGAGCTCGTCACGATCGTCCTCGGCGCCGATGGCCGTGATCTGCAGCCAGCGCTCGTCCTGGGTGGTCCACACGCGCGCCCTGGCGTCGCCATAACGCAAGATGGCGCCGCGGCGCCAACGGCGCGCGCCTTCGATGAGCGAAAACATGCGGACCAGGAGCTTTGGCAAGAGCGGACCGGGGACCACTGCGAATTCATAACGCATCCGCGCGCGGTCCTTGTCCGTCGGTTCGTCGCTGCCAGGCGGCGGCTCGGCCGGCAGGAGCGTGGGCACGAGCAGCTTGGCGCCCGTTTCGTCGACGGGGAAGCCGAGCTGAAAGAGCGACATGAGGCGCAGCAAAAACGGCCACTTGTCGCGAGGATAGTCGGCCGCGCTCAGCATCTTGAGCTTCTCGGCGGCGGCGTAAATGGGGCCGAGTGATTCGGCGGTCAGCATCGCATCGGGCGCGCAGGGCTCGTCGTGGTGGGCGTCATTGGCCCGGAGGATTGCGTAGATGCCGTTGGCTAGCCAATCGGGGCGTAGCACGGTCGTGTCGTGCAACCGGTCGTCGGCGGCGAAGTTGATCGCGATGCCGAGGTCGTTCAAGCGGGACGCCAGAAGCTCCTGCTTCTCGGGAACCGTCTCGCCCAGTTCGTTGCATCGCTTCTGATAGGTTGCGAAGTTGAGATAGGGTTCTTTCATGCCCTCGAGCCAGGCTTTCACATCCCACCATTTGGCGGGAAAGAGATCGCGGACTTCGGGCATGGCGTCGGCGGCCTGAGTGAGCGCCTGCCGCAGATTCTCGATCGTGTGGTCGTAGCCGTCGGTGCATTCGGTGGGAACCCACGCAAGGATTGGCCCGTAAGCACGATTGAGCGTATCCCAGTCGATATCCCGCGCCCGGCCTTTGTTCTTGTTGAGTGCGACGACCACCGGCGCCGATCCGGCGTAGCTGCGAATGAGTTGCAGCCAATACGCGGCATCGCGCTCGGCCATGTCTTCGCGTTCTCCGAGAACGAGGAGATAGAGGCTGCGCGCCGTGAGAAAAAACTCGTGCATGGCGTGCAAGACGTGCTGCCCGCCGAAGTCCCAGACGCGCGCAATTACGGGGCCGTCGTTGCAGGGTATATTGAGCGAGCTGATATTAACCGTGCGTTTCGCTCTC
Source organism: Planctomycetota bacterium (assembly GCA_031407585.1). GTDB lineage: Bacteria > Planctomycetota > Planctomycetia > Pirellulales > Lacipirellulaceae > Lacipirellula. Next base: position 13,099 of record JANOIK010000735.1, read on the forward strand.
GCTTGGGTTGAATGGCTGGCCATTGAGCCGCCGGATGAGGCTAGTTTTACCGGCGCCGCCGCGTCCTACGACAACCAATTTCAATTCGCGGAGCGCCCGTCCTTGCCCGCCGCGCGTCGAGAAGTAGTAGTCAAGAATCGAGGTGGGAGCAGCTGCAGGTTTCCCGTGGAAGAAGGCGTCAAGTCGTGACATGCCCAGGATCTCGGGTGGAATACCTAGCGAGTTATTCCCCTGGAGATAAAGCTGATTCAGCGAGCCGATGCCGGCGAGTGCCTCAGGCAGAGCCGCCAGTTGGTTACTGGCAAGATCGAGCCACTGCAATTGGGTGAGATTCGCGATCCAGTCCGGAAGCGTCCTCAGTTGGTTATTGAAGAGGAGTAGCGATTCCAAATTTGTGAGGGCCGCGATCCCTTCGGGAAGTGCAGAGAGTCTATTGTTGGCGAGATTAAGCCTGCGCAAACGCGTAAGGTCTGCTATAGAATCCGGTAAGGTCGTTAGTGCCAAGTCGGAAAGGTGAAGTTCCGGCGCCCCATTGCGCAGCGCTCGCGCAATGCGCATTTTCGCTTTCTGGAAACCCGCTGTATTCTGAAAACCCTGGTCACGGGACATGGGGCACTCGATGGGCGATTTCGCGGCACGACCTAAGGCCACCATTCTGCCCGATGAAATCGTCCGATTCCAGACTGAACAAAGCCGTTCGTTGATTCAGTGCGAGGAATTGGCCGCGGAGGAACGCGGCTTTGGCGGATGGACGCGTGCCGAAATCTCTTCACCAAATCTCTCCGTTCTCATCCGTGTGAATCCGTTGACTCCGCGTTCGTCCACGTCCCACTGCGGTCTCTTCGGAACTCATTTCTTGGACGGTTACGGAAATCGCTTGACACCGAACCCGGGTGCCAATAAATTCACAGGTGTTAATGAAATAACACTTAGCCCGGATTGGCCAAAATGGCGAAGAAGCACCAGAAGAAAATGGTCAAACGTGGCCTCGCGCCGCGGGAGCAGCAGATCATGGATGTCATTTACCAGCTCGGGAAGGCATCGGTGGCCGAGGTGCTTGAGCGGCTGACGGATCCGCCCAGCTACTCGTCGGTGAGGACGATGATCGGGCAGCTCGAGCGCAAGGGCTTCGTTCGTCGCGATCGCAGCGGCGTGAAGCATCTTTACTCGCCTGTGCAGTCGCGGTGGGCGGCTAGCCGCAGTGCGTTGCGGACGGTGATTGAGACGTTCTTCCCCAAGTCGCCCGGGGACGCGCTCGCGGCGCTCATCGACGATTCGGCGGAGAAGCTCAGCGACGAGGATCTCAAGCGGCTCGAACAAGCGATTAAGCGCGCTCGTGGAGAGGACAAGTAATATGGACACGCTTCTGCACGGCTTGGTAGGCGGCAGCTTAGGCGAGGCGGGGTTTTTCGCGTACGCGGTCGCGTTTGGGCTAGTCGATGTTGCGCTGAAGTCGTTTGTGCTGCTAGCGATCGCGTGGTGCGTTGCCGCGTTGTTGCGGCGGCGCTCGGCGGCGACGCTGCACGGCGTATGGACGCTCGGGTTTGGCGGGTGCCTGCTGATCCCGCTGTTCTCGCTGGTGGCGCCGGCGTGGAATCTGCCGGTACCGGCGGCGCTCCTGAACATGACCGCGGCGGATGCGCCGACGGCAGTGCCCGTCGCGAGTAAGCTTGCTCCGCGTTCGAGTACGGCCGCGGAGACACAGGTTCTGCACACAGGCGCTCCGGCGCCACGCGCGCCTGGCGACCTGTCGATCATGCCGAGTAAAGGCGACGACGCGAAGCCAGACGCTCGCGCCGCCAACTCCGTCGCCGCGATCGAGCCTGCGCCGCGGGAACCACACCGGGGAACGCTGGCCATCGACGGTCGCACGTGGGGCGCCCTAGGCATGGCGTGCTGGGCCATCGTGGCCGGCGGCATTCTCCTCCGCACGCTGTGGCAACAGGCGAGCTTGGCGCGCATCGTGCGGCGTTGCGAGTCGCTGGAGGGCGCCGAGTGGACTGCTGCCGCAAGCGATGCCGCGCGCCGGCTTGGGTTGAAGCGCGGAGTCCGCTTGCTGAAACTCGACGGCGCCCTGTCGCCCCTGACCGCCGGCGTCGTGCGTCCGGTGGTCGTGCTGCCGGCGAGCGCCGACGAGTGGCCCGCCGCCAAACGACGTTCGGTGCTGCTGCACGAACTAGGCCACGTGCGGCGGCACGATGTCCTCATTCAACTCGCGGCCGGATTCGTCCGCGCCGCGCACTGGTTCAACCCGCTGTGTTGGCACGGCCTATCGCAAATGCGGAAGCTGCGCGAGCTGGCGTGCGACGACCTTGTGCTCGCCAGCGGCCAGCGACCGGCCGATTACGCGGAGAACCTGCTGGAGGTCGCGCGGTCGTACCGCCATCGGGGCTTTGCAGGCGCTGTGGGGATGGCGCGCGACGCGAATGTCGAGAAGCGGATTCTGGCGATTCTGGATTCGGCGCGGAGTCGGGTGGCGATGTCTCGGCGGGCGGCGTTTGCGGCGCTGGCGATGGCGGGCGTGGTTGCGGCGTTGTTGGGATCGATGCGGGTGGGGACCGAAGCGGAGGCGGCGCCGGGCGATGTGGTGGAGAGCTCCGATGATGATGCGGCTGAACCGCAAGGGGAGCGCGCTAAACCGCTAGCGGCGGACGAGCGGGTGATGGAAGTGCTCATCACGGACGACGAGGGCAAGCCGCTGGAGGGCGCGCGATTGCATACTGGGATCTGGGAGATGCGAGGAGCGCGTGATTTTCCCAATAGCGATTACTTCACCGATGCCAGCGGCGTGGTGAACGTCGTCCTCCCCAAAAATCTGAAAATCCTGCGGCTTTGGCCGCACAAGCTGGGCTACGTTCCCGAGTTCACCAACTACGCCGAGGGCACGCACGACGAGGGTGCGAAGATCCCCGAGCGCTACCATTTCAAGCTGACGCGCGGCACGGAGCTCGGCGGCGTTGTTGTCGACGAAGATGGCAATCCCATTCCCGGCGTAAACGTCGAAGTGGCCGTCCAGGTCGATGAGCCGGCGTGGGGCGCCAACCCCGATCCCATGATCAGCCATTGGCTCACGGACGAGGATTTTCAGGACGGCGTCGCGGTGACCGACGACCAGGGGCGGTGGTCGATCAGCAACGCTCCGGCGCGAGCGGGCGGCGAGGACTTCGAGTTCCGGCTCAAGTTCACGCATGATGGGTACGTGCGCGACGGCGAGTGGGGCGAGCTGCAACGCGCGCAAGGCATTACGACCAAGATGCTCCGCGACCGCAGCGCGCGGATCGTGCTGGGCGGTGGAACGAGCGTGACCGGGACGGTCGTCGACGCCGACGGCAAACCCGTACCCAAGGGCCTCGTGATTTGGAGCGACGATCCGTATCTCGCACAGGGCGTGAACGAAACCGCGATCAACGAGTCGGGCCATTTCGCGACGATCCGGCTGCCCTCGCGCGAGTTTCCCATCACGGTGGCGGCGCCCGGCTTTCGGCCGGAGCGGCGCATGGTGATGGTCGAGCCCGGCATGGCGCCGCTCAAGTTCGTCGTGCAGCCGGGGAAGCGGCTGGCGATGAAGTTCATCGACCAAAACGGCAAGCCAATCCCCAAGGCGTACGTCGGGATCGGCGCCTGGCGCGAGGCTGAGGCGCTATACAACCACCATCACCCGAACGTGCCGGATTCGGGCATTCCGACGGAAGCGAACGATGAGGGCGTTTACGTTTGGGATTGGGCGCCGGCCGACGCGGTGACGTACCGAGTGTCGGCGCGAGGGTACGCGGAGAGCACCGTCACGCTGGCGGCCGTCGACCATGTGCACGTCGTGACGCTCGCTGCTCAATTGACCGTCTCGGGCCGCGTGACCGATGCGAAGACCGGGGCTCCGATCCCCGAGTTCCGCGTCGTGCCCGTGGCGGTGTGGGGTCCCAAGTTCTGGTCGACCGAGCTGCAGAACTCTGTCATGGGGAAGAACGGCGCGTACAAGATCGAGTTTCGCACGGATTCGGAGAACGACTACACCTACCAGGTGCGGATCGAGGCCGAGGGGTATCGCTCGGCGTTGGGCGCGCGAGCGTACCCGGTGGGCGCGGGCGCCGTGGTGGAGGATATCGCGCTGGAGCCGGCGCCCGCGCGCGAGGGGTTTGTGGTTGACGCCGCCGGCCAGCCGATCGCGGGCGCCGCGGTCGTCGTTGGAACGCCGACGATCGTGCCCATGATGCGCGACGCGGTGCTGCAGTACGTGAGCGACGGTCACGTGGGGAAAACGGACGCCGACGGCCGCTTCGACCTGGCGGCGACGTTCGAGCCGATGCTCGTTCGCGTTGCCCACGATTCCGGCTTCGCCGAAGTGCTGCGCGGCGTCGATGAGCCGATTGGCCGCATCGAGCTACGGCCGTGGGCG
>JANOIK010000767.1:0-3018 GCA_031407585.1 Planctomycetota bacterium
GCGCGTGAAGTGGGACTTCGAAACGACCGACGGCCTGGACGACCTGCCGACGTTTTTCACCGCCAAGTTCCGCAATGAGAGCGAAGCGGGCAACCGCGACGTGCGCGTCTTCTGGGCCTGGACCACCAACGTCGAGGGCAAGGACAACTGGGACGCGCCCGAGCCCAAGACGTGGTTCGACTGGCTGCCGTTCAAGAGCACGGGTCCCAAGGTCTTCTACGGCAACAACCCCGAGTTGTACAAGCTGTACTTCACCGCCCAGATGAACGATCCCGACGAGGACGTGGCAGACAACGTGGCGAACGAGTTTGCCGAGCTGATGCTGCCGCAGATCGACCGGGCGTTGTTCCCCGAGCGTTTCAAGGGTGAAGCAAAGGCGAAGGATGCGGGCGCCAAGCCGGCCGCCGCACCCGCGAAGCCAGCCGCCGCCGAGAGCGCCGCCCCTGCGGCGTGATCTTCTTGGCCGGGCAGCCAATCGGCCTTTGGGCGCCATGCCCACGTCCGCGTGGGCATGCGAAGCACGTGGGGACATGCCGACGAAGACGACGGCATGCCACACAGTTCAATTCGCTGTTCCGCGGAAGCGCAAAAAAACGGGGCGCCAAGCTGTGGCGCCCCGTCGTCATTCCCGAGAGTTTCTAACGCTTCAAGCGGCCGCCATTACGGCTGCTCAGCCGGCGGCGTCGCGGTGGCGTCGTTCTCGAGATTCGACATTTTGTGGTTCGACGTCATCAGCTGCGCGAACACGAACGGATCGATCTGGTCGTTCAGCAGTGAGACGTGCTTGTCGACATACGCCACGTTGACGCCGCCTGGGTGGTTGCTCGAGAGAACGCCCGGTCGCGGGTTCTCCGGAACGTCGCCGGGCGCCAAATCGATGAGGGCCGCCATTTCGCTGAATTGCGTATAGGTCGGCAGTGCGCGCACGCCGTTGATCCGCAGCGAACGATTCGTTCCGATGAGTTGCGGTTGCACCCAAGTGAAGCCAAAGTGACAGCTCCTGTCCTCGGTGCTGGAATATTCGTTGAGCGGATACGCCCAGTAGAGCGCGGCAAGACTTTCCCCGTACAGCAACGTCTGCGAGGTTCCGTCGGCCTGTTGAATATAGGCGATCGTCATGGAATTCTTAGGGGCCGGCGGATTGGCGTCGTCTCGCACATCTCCGGCGGTCGGCCACGCGGGAGTGGGGGACGGCGAATTTGGCAAATCGGCCAAGCGAGTGCGATCGGAGAACACGCCGTTCGCGGCATTCTCAAACGAAAAGCGAGCGTTCGTGTCGCCCTCCCGATCCCATTCGTCCCGCCACCCCGCATTGCAGACATACGACAAGTTGGGCTGCCCTGTGGTGATGGGAGGATTGCTGGCACACGTGGCCATTGCGAGCGAGGGTGTGGGAAAGTACCCAGTACTAGGATCAACTTGGCCGTTACTCCATTGATCAAACAGTTGCTGCTGTTCCAAATAAGGAAACAGTGTCACCAACCACGGAGCACGCACCTGAAACTGCGTATTGGAAATCCCCAACTTGTTGATATAGCCGGGGAAGTCCTTCGTCGAACCCTCGCGCATGACCGTGGCCAGGGCCAGCTGACTCAAACTGTTCTGACATTGCGTGCGGCGAGCCGCCTCGCGCGCCGCCTGCACCGCGGGCAGCAGCAGGCCCACCAGCGTGCCGATGATCGCGATCACGACCAACAGCTCCACGAGCGTGAAGGCCCTGCGTGTGAATTGCCTCTTCATCTCTGTCTCCCTGTTCGCGTGTGACAAGTCTCGACGCAGCCGCCGCCTCGCCGCGCTGCCGCCCAGCCGTCCAACGGCATAGTGCAGTCTGCGCACGAAGCACTCGATCAGCCCACGTCGTCGCCCCGGCTCCCAACAGCGCGCCACAAAATGCTCTAAAGATTAGTTCGGTAACGGCGCACCAGACCCACTCTAGATTTTCGCAAGTTTGCCGGCCCTTGTCCAGCAAACTCCGTAGAAGTGCCCACCAGAGTGGGGCAAACGCGGAAAGCCGCCTTCGACCAGCGGCCCTCCTTCAGCGGCCAGGCGAGTAGGACTCGCCTGTGGGAGGCGTCTCCGACGGCGATTCCACGCACCACCGCAATGCGTCTCGCGTTGCAACGCGTAATCGCGGTCAGAGACCGCTCCCACAAGTGTCGGACCTCCCAATCGCCGGGTCGCTTGAACGCCGTCGCCTCTCCCTGGTATCCTGCTCGTTGCCCCGTCTACGGCAAATCTTGGCTACCCTGGCGTGCTCGAACGCGGGGGACCGATGGCGCCCGACGCTTGCACACCAGTCGCAGCGCTCGCCGTCCGCCGAAACAACATCACTCTTTCCGCGCCTGGAGTACCAATTTCCATGTCCATGTTCATCGGTGAAGCCCTGGCCGGCGACGGCAACGAGATCGCCCACATCGACCTGCTCATCGGCTCGAAGGACGGCCCCGTCGGCGCCGCCTTCGCCAACGCCCTGGCTCGCCAGAGCGAGGGCCACTCGAATCTGCTCGCCGTGCTCACGCCCAACCTGGCCGTGAAGCCCGCCACCGTGATGATCACCAAGGTCACGATCAAGGGCATGAAGCAAGCCGTGCAAATGTTCGGCCCGGCCCAAGCCGCCGTCGCCAAGGCGGTGGCCGACAGCGTGGCCGAGGGCGTGATTAAGAAGGGCGACGCCGAGAACCTGGTGTGCGTCTGCGGGGTGTTCATCCACCCGGGCGCGGCCGACGACCGCAAGATCTACGACTACAACTACCAGGCCACCAAGATGGCCGTGAAGGCCGCGATGGAAGGCAAGCCCTCGGTCGACGACATGCTCGCCGGCAAGGACAAAGCGGCGCATCCGTTCCGCGGGTTCTAGCTTTAGTCGAGCTCCGAAACGCCTCCGGCCTGAAAGGCCGAAATGGGATAGCCCAGGGCGCAGCCCTGGGTGGCGACCCGCCGTTTCGAATCGGTAGCCCTGTAAGGGCGCGATTGCGTTTGCCTGTCGCAATCACGCCCTTACAGGGCTACTGTTTTTTT
>JANOIK010000812.1:0-10477 GCA_031407585.1 Planctomycetota bacterium
GCTGGTCGCGCTCGCCACCTACAACGAGATCGAGAATCTCCCCACGCTCGTGGCGGCGGTCCGTGCGAACCTGCCCAACGCGGATGTGCTGGTGGTCGACGACAACTCGCCCGACGGCACGGGTCGCTGGTGCGACGAGTTCGCTGCGGCGAATTCCTGGTTCTCCGTGATCCACCGCCCCGGCAAACTGGGGCTCGGCTCCGCGGCATGGGCGGCCATGCAGCACGCCATCGACCGCGGGTACGACACGCTCGCCACGCTCGACGCCGACTGGAGCCACCCGCCCGACGCGCTGCCCGCGCTTGTCGCTGCGCTCAATGGCGCCGACGTCGCCATCGGCTCGCGTTACTGCCCCGGCGGTTCAATCGAGGGTTGGACGTTGTCGCGGCGCGCAATCAGCGCCGCGATGAACGGAGCCACGAAACTCGCACTAGGCCTCCCCGTGCGGGATGCCAGCGGAGCGTTCCGCGCCTATCGCGTCGATCTGCTACGGCAGATCGACTTCACCCGCCTAACGGAGCGAGGTTACGCCTACTTGGAAGAGCTGCTCTGGCACCTCCATCGAGCCGGCGCACGGTTTGCGGAAGTGCCGATTCGCTTTGCCGATCGCCGTGCCGGGGCCTCCAAAGTCCATCTAGGCGAGGCGCTCGGCAAAGCCCGCGTCCTAGCCCGGCTCGCCTGGCGTCGCCTTACCGGAAACGGCCGGTAGTACGGCCGCGCGCCGTGCCGCAGTGCGCGGCAGCATTGCCCAAAACACTCGCATTCCCGCGGGCGGACGCTCACTGGGTTTTTGGGACCGATTGTATCGACTATGCCGAACGCCGCGTGCGTCAGTCGCACGAGCGCGAAGTGCGTCCTACACTTGCGAGGTTTTATGTTACCAAATCAACGTCCCGAGCCGCTCACTTCCATGGCAACCAAACGCATCGGCATCCTTACCAGCGGCGGCGACTGCCCCGGTCTCAACGCGGTGATCCGCGGCGTCGTCAAATCGTCATGGCAGCTCGGGTACGACTGTGTCGGGTTCATCAAAGGCTACGAGGGTCTGCATGACCCCGTCCAGTACATCAAGCTGACGCCCAAGAACACCTCTGGCATCCTGACCCAGGGCGGGACGATTCTGGGTTCGACCAATAAGGGCCGCTTCGCCGCGACCGTCGGCGTGCAAGACCGCGTCGAGCTCGATCCCGAGCTGATTCGCGGCGTCGCGCACACTGTCGAGCAACTCAACATCGAGGGCCTCGTGTGCATTGGCGGGGACGGGTCGCTCGCCGTCGCGCAGCAGTTTCACGAACACGGCATTCCCGTCGTCGGCGTGCCCAAGACCATCGACAACGACCTCTCGGCCACGGCCTACACGTTCGGCTTCGCCAGCGCCGTGGCCTGCGCGACCGACGCGCTCGACCGCCTGCACACGACCGCCGAGAGCCACGAGCGGATCATGGTGCTCGAGGTGATGGGCCGTCACGCGGGCTGGATCGCGCTGCACGCCGGCATCGGCGGCGGCGCCGACGTCATTCTGGTGCCGGAGATCGGGTGGACGTTCGACAATGTGTGCCACAAGATTCTCGACCGCTGCAACCAGGGCAAGCGGTTTACGCTGATCTGCGTCGCCGAAGGCGCCGAGCTGCCCGGTGGAAAGCTGGTGTGCGAAGAGCGCGTCGGTCGGCAAGCCAAACTCGGCGGCATCGGTCCGCTGATCGCCGCCGAAATCGAAAGCCGTCTGCACCACGAAGCACGCACCGTCGTGCTGGGCCACCTCCAACGGGGCGGAGCTCCCACCACATTCGACCGCGTGCTCGCGACCATGTACGGCGCCCATGCGGTGCGTTTGATCGTGGAAAAGAAATTCGGCGAGATGATCTGCTACAACCCGCCGGAAATGGGTAGCGTGCCGATCATGAAGGCCGTCAACAAGCTGCGCGTCGTCGACCCCAACGGCCACGCCGTGCAGGCGGCCCGTGCCTTGGGGATCAGCTTCGGCGATTGCGCGGCGGGCTCCAGTCCCTTCTCGTACCAAGAGACTTGCGACGCCGCGACTGCCGAAGACGTCGAGATCGACGCGGAATTCGTACTCGACATGGCCGACGCCGCCGCGGAAGAAGCGCTCCTGCAGTAAGTCAGGCTTTCTAGCCTGACGGGCGCACGAAAAACGACAGCCCTTTCGCGCTGCATGTCTGCCTGGAAAGGCTGACCTACGGCCGTTTGCCGGCCCGCCCCCACGTCGGTTAGGATGGACGCCGCTTTGCGAGCCGTCGCGAAGCGGATTTCCACCTGCTTCTCTTGGGGCCAAGTCCTATGCGCCGTGCGACAGTAGTCTTCTCGGTAATGTGGGGATTTCTTTTCGTCGCCTGCGCGACAAACGGCCGCGCCGCCGAGTTCGCATGGGAAGAGGCGGACGGCGAAACCACGCTGCTCTACGACGGCAAGCCCGCGCTGCGCTACATGCACCCGAAGCTCGACGAGTCCTCGCCCGAGGCCCGCGAGCTCACGTTCAAGCCGTTCCACCACATCTTCAGCCCCGATGGATCCAAGCTTCTGACGAAGGGCCCCGGCGGGCTGTACACGCATCACCGGGGCGCCTTTTTCGGATTTCACAAGATCACCTACCACGGCGACAAGCACTGCGACGTTTGGCACTGCGTCGACGGCGCCTATCAGGCGCACGTCAGCGAGGTGAGCCGCGAAGCGGATGACGACTCCGCGAGCCACCAGGTCGCGATCGAATGGCACGGGCTCGGCGGCGAATTGTTTGCCAACGAGGTGCGCGGGTTCGCCGTTCGCCGGGTCACGCACAGCGACGTCGACGGCTGGCAAATTGACTTCACGTCCCACGTCGAGTCCGCCGATGGACAGCCGATTCAACTCAACGGCGATCCGCAGCACGCGGGTTTCCACTTCCGTGCCGCGCAGGACGACATCGCCGTCACGGACGAAAAGAAGGTCAATGCCCAAAAGCAGATCTACTTCGTGCGCACCGACGGCAAGGGCGCGATGGAAGAGACGCGCAACTGGGATCAGAACAACCCCGATGCCCCGAGCAATGCCGAGTCCGTCGATCGCCCGTGGAACGCGATGTCCTTCCTCGTCGGCGGCGAGCGCTACACCACCCTGTACCTCGACCATCCCACCAATCCGAAGCCCGCGCGCTACAGCGAGCGGGCCTACGGCCGCTTCGGCTCGTACTTTGTCGTCGACGTGACCAAGGAGGTCCCGCTGAATGTGCGGTACCGCCTGTGGGTGCAAGCCGGCGAACTGACGCCTGAGCAATGCGCTGAGCTGTCGATGGAATTCAATTCCGAAAACGCGGTACTGCCTTCCACAATCGGGGCGTGGGCTCCGCGGCGCCCCGGCGAAACGATCCAGTCGTCGATTCGTGCCTCAGCCGGCCCTATCGATGTGCCCGCGAGTCCCAACGTCGCTGCCGAAGCCGAGGCTCAGTAAGTCCATGGCTCAACTCCCGCCGCTCAATCCGCCGATCCGCACGCTGCTGGGCCCGGGGCCGAGCGACATTCACCCGCGCGTGCTGGCCGCGATGGCCCGGCCGACCGTGGGGCATCTCGATCCGTACTACCTGCAGCTCATGGACAAAGTGCAGGGCGGCCTGCGCGAATTGTTCCGCACCAAGAACCGCATGACCTTCGCCGTCAGCGGCACCGGCTCGGCCGGCATGGAAGCGGCGGTCGTCAATCTCATCGAGCCCGGCGACCCCATGGTCGTGTGCGTCAATGGCGTTTTCGGCGCCCGCATGTGCGACGTCGCCGAGCGCGCCGGCGCTAAGGTCACTCGCATCGAACGGCCCTGGGGCGAAGTGTTTTCCGCCGAGGAGATCGAGCGCGCCGTGACCGCCGCCAAGCCGAAGCTGCTCGGCATCGTGATGGCCGAGACGTCGACCGGCGCGTGGCAGCCGATCGAAGAGATCAGCCGCGTGGTGCACGCCGCGGGCTCACTGCTGCTGCTCGACGCCGTGACGGCCCTCGGCGGCGTGGCGGTCGAGGTCGACGCGTGGGGCATCGACGCCATCTACTCGGGCACGCAGAAGTGCCTCTCCTGCCCGCCGGGCCTGGCGCCGGTGTCGTTCAACGAGCGTGCGATGGAGGTCATCCTCAATCGCAAGACGAAGGTGCAAAGCTGGTATCTCGACGCCTCGATGCTCGCCAGCTACTGGGGCAGCGACCGCGTTTATCACCACACCGCCCCCATCAACATGAGCTACGGCCTATACGAAGCCGTGTCGATCATCTTGGAAGAGGGCCTCGACGCCTGCTTCGCCCGGCACATGCTTAACCACCGCGCGCTCAAGGCAGGGCTGACCGCGCTGGGAATGAAATACGCCGCGCAGGAAGGCCACCAACTCCCGATGCTCAACGCGGTGCACGTTCCCGCGGGGATCGACGAGGCCCGCGTTCGCAGCGACCTGCTCAACCGCTTCGGCATCGAAATCGGCGGCGGCCTCGGCGCCTTCAAGGGAAAAGCTTGGCGTATCGGCCTCATGGGCTACGGCGCCCGCCCGGCTAATGTGTACCTCGTGCTTTCGGCGCTCGAGCAACTGTTGGCCGAGCAGGGCCACGCCTTCGACCACGGCGCGAGCATCGCAGCTGCTCTGGCGACTTACGCGGCGTAGTCAGGTATAATACGAGTATATTCTCGCCCGCCGACACAAGTTCATTCGAGAACTGCCATGATTGCCGTCCCAATTGAAACGGCCCGTCTAAATCTGGATGCCGTCTTGTCACGCGTCCTTTCAGACGCGGAGCCTGTGATCGTCAATACGATCGACGGGGGCAGCGTCGTGATCATGCCGCTCGACGACTTTGCGGCTTGGCAAGAGACCGCGTACCTCCTAAGCGATCCTGCCAATGCCCGTCGATTGCGCGAGTCTTATGAACAATTCCAGCGAGGCCAAATCGTTGAGCGAGTCCTGGACGAATCATGAGATTGGTCTTCACGGAGATTGGATGGGAGGACTATCAATGGTTCCAGGAAAGGGATCGAAAACTGCTCAAGCGAATTAACGAGTTGCTGAAGGACGCCATGCGCAACCCGTTTTCCGGTCTGGGAAAGCCCGAGCGGCTCAAGGGAGAGCTTTCAGGCCGTTGGTCGCGTCGAATCAATCAAGAGCACCGGCTGATCTACTCTGTCGAGAACGAACAATTGGTGGTGTTCAATTGCCGGCTCCACTATGGTCCCTGATGCGTCGACTCGGCTAGAATCGGCGCACGGTGTCGTGTTCTATCCTCTCCCTTCTCGTCGGCGCGATGGAGCGTCGCTGTAAACTCCTCGCTCTGCGGAGATTTCTCATGGGCCAGCCGTCATCCGGCCAACTTGATTCCGTCATGCAGGAGAGCCGGCTGTTTCCGCCCACCGCGGAGTTCTCGGCCAAGGCTCGGATCAAATCTCGCGACGAGTATCAGCGGCTGTGGGACGAAGCGGCGGCCGATCCGCCGGCGTTTTGGGCCAAGCTTGCCAAGAGCGAGCTGCACTGGTTCGAGCCGTTTACCAAGGCCCTTCAGTGGGACGAGCCGTACGCCCAATGGTTCGTCGGCGGCAAGACGAATGCCTCGTACAACTGCCTCGACAAGCACGTGGCCGCAGGGCGCGGGGAGCAGACGGCGCTCTTGTGGGAAGGCGAGCCCGGCGATTCTCGGCGCCTGTCGTACGCGGAACTGCTCCGCGAGGTCTGCAAGTTCGCCAACGTCCTGAAGTCCCTCGGCATTCGCCGCGGCGACGTCGTGTCGATCTACATGCCCCTGACGCCGGAACTCGTCATCGCGATGCTCGGCTGCGCCCGCATCGGCGCGATTCACTCGGTGATCTTCGCCGGCTTCTCGGCCGAGGCCATCGCCGATCGCAACAACGACGCGAAGGCGAAGCTCCAAATCACGGCGGACGCGGGTTGGCGCCGCGGCCGGGCGTTGCCGCTCAAGCAGACCGTCGATGACGCGCTCGCCAAGTCGCCGACCGTCGAGAAGTGCATCGTGCTCGCCCGCGTCAACGAAGCAATCCACATGGAGCCCGGCCGCGATCTGTGGTGGCACGAGCTCATGGCGAAGGCGAGCCCCGAGTGTTCTGCCGAGCCCCTCGACAGCGAGACGACGCTGTTTATCCTCTACACGAGCGGCTCGACCGGCAAACCCAAGGGCATCCGCCACACGACCGCCGGCTACAACCTGTTTGTGAAGCAGACCTTCGAGTGGGTGTTCGACCACCGCGAAGGCGACGTGTATTGGTGCACGGCCGACGCGGGGTGGGTGACGGGGCACAGCTACGTCGTCTACGGACCGCTGTCGGCCGGAGCGACGTGCCTCATTTACGAAGGCGCTCCCAATTTCCCCGATGAGAGCCGGTTCTGGCAGATCATTGAGAAGTACAAGGTCTCGCTGTTCTACACGGCGCCCACGGCCATCCGGGCGTTCATGAAGTGGGGCGATCACCATGTTGTGAAGCACGACCTCTCCAGCTTGCGCCTGCTCGGAACGGTCGGCGAGGGCATCAACCCCGAGGCGTGGATGTGGTATCACCGCACGATCGGCGCCGAGCGCTGCCCGATCGTCGACACGTGGTGGCAGACCGAGACGGGCGGCATCATGATGAGCCCGCTGCCCGGCGCCATCGCGACCAAGCCGGGGAGCTGCACCGTACCTCTGCCAGGCGTGGTGCCGCAGATCGTGGACTCGGGCGGCGCCGAGGTCACTCCCGGCAACGGCGGCTGGTTGACGATCGCCCATCCGTGGCCTGGGATGCTCCGTGGCATTTGGGGCGACGACGAGCGCTACCAAGAAGTCTATTGGAGCAAGATTGCGGGCAAGTATCTCGCTGGCGACAACGCTCGCCGCGACGCCGACGGCTACTACTGGATCATGGGCCGCATCGACGACGTGCTGAACGTCGCGGGCCATCGGCTGAGCACGATCGAGATCGAAAGCGCCCTGGTCAGCCACCCGAGCGTCGCCGAGGCGGCCGCCGTCGGCCGGCCGGATGAGATCAAGGGCGAGGCCGTGGCGGTGTTCGTCACGCTGCGCGGCGCGAAGCCGAGCGAGGCGCTGCGCAAGGAGCTGGTGCAGCACGTGCGCACGCAGATCGGGGCGCTGGCGCAGCCGGATGATGTGCGATTTACCAACGCGCTGCCCAAGACGCGCAGCGGCAAGATTATGCGCCGGCTGCTCAAGGAGATCGCCTCCGGCAAGGAGACGGTCGGCGACACGACAACGCTCGAGGACTACAGCGTCCTCGCGAGCTTGCGCAGCGAAGAGGAGTAACTCGCTCCTTTCGTTTCGATTTTTCAAAGACCAATCGTTCGCAGAACTAGGCGTGCGACGAAGACGTACGCGTTGTCCCACGCGCCTTCGCGCAGGAACTCGACCTCGCGCGAGGGCGCGCCGATGAACGGCCGTAGCAACCACGCCAACTGGATCGCCACCAGCACGTAGATGAACCCCCAGCACGCGAGCATCCGGCGGTGTCGGGGATCGCGCTGGATGAGCGGACGATAGTAGCCGCGGAGCAGATACTGCCCGGCGAGCGTCGCGATGGCGAACATCAGGCCGTTGAATAGCAGCGCCTCGTTGTAGGCCGCCGACGACGCGTACCAGAGCAGCGTCACGGGGCCGAGCGACGCGAGCACGACCGCGAGGCCCGCTTGCGCCGCGACGAGCGCTCGCAGCGACTCGGCGAAGTCCTTACGCAGCCCGATGAGCGTGCTCAGCACGAAGAAGCTGGGCAGGCTGATCGCGAACGAGCAGCCCAGCAGCAGCGGCACCTTCACGGCCGAGTACACAATCTGCCGCAGCCACTGGGTTTGACCCGTGAGCCCGCGAAACGTACCCATGAGGGCTCCGTAGAGCAGGGCAAACGCCACCAGGCAGCCGACCAACCGCGCGAGCGATGCGCGGACGTCGGTCGAGCGGGTCGTCCAGGGATCGCGCCTCAGCACTCCGTCGGCGGTGGCGAGCAGCGGGGTCAATCGATGCCTCCGGCGCCGAAGAGCAGCTCGCCGATGAACCGCAGCACCGCGGCGAAGAAGTTCGAGTTGCGCTCGCGGAACCACTCAAACGGCAGCTCGGGCCGGCCGATGAACGGCCGCAGGACCCAGCCCATTTGCGCTCCCACGAGGGCAAACAGGACGACCCAGCACGCGAACACCGTGCGGGTGTGCTCGCCCAGCATCTCACCGGGCGGCATCTCGATGGCGCTGGGATCGGGTCGCGACTCCGCGGCCACGTTCTCGGCCAGCGGCGTCGACGGGTCGACCATGTCCGCAAAGTCCACGATGATCGTCGAATCGCCGCGAGGCCGCGCCGACGGCGGCGGAGGGGCGAGCCGATGGAGGGTCTGAAGCAAGAACGTCAGCCCCAGGAACCCGGCCGCCGCGAACGCGGCGACGTTGAGCAGTACGATAAACGGGTGGCTGTCGGTGCTCACCGAGAAGAACGCGACGATCGGCCCCAGCGACGCGAGCACCGCCGCGTTCACCGCAAGCGATGCGACCACAAGCTTCACCAGATTCATCGCCGCCAGCCGCGAGCCGACGAGGGCGTTCGACACGTAGAGCGACGGCAGCGTGACGAGCAGCGTGAGGAAGAACAGCGCCGGCGTCTTGAGGATCGACGCGAGCACCTGCATGTACCGGCCGTTGGGATCGTTGAGCGTCGCGGGCGTTTCCTTGAGCAGCGAAAACGTGCCCATGCACAAGCCGTAAATCATGCACAGCACCGTGATGGCGATCGCCAACCGGCGGGCGCGCACGTCGAAGCCGTGCTCGGCGAGCGCTTGCGGTTGCGTGCGGTTGCCGCGCAGGAGGTCGTCGAGATCGCGCAGCGACTGAGCGAGAAACTGCTTCATGGCGTGGACTCATGGCAGGAGAGACGAGATTCGATCCGTCTCCATCATGGCCTGCCGCGGCGGCAGGGTAAACATTTTTATGCGTGTCTCGGCTCATAACGCCCCCGGGCCGAGAATCTGGGCGACGCCGCCGTCGGTGAAGTCGTACACTTCAACTCTCTCGCCGTAACGCACCTTGCACGGCTTGCCGGAGACGCTGCGGACGGTTGCTTTCACGAGCTTGCCGTTCTTCCACTCGATGTCGACCTCGTAACCGCCGCGGGCGCGGAGGCCCGTGACCGAACCTGTGGGCCACGCCTTCGGAAGCGCCGGCAGGATGTCGATCTCGCCGTCGTGGCTTTGCAGCAGCATCTCGGCGATGGCCGCGCCGCCGCCGAAGTTGCCGTCGATCTGGAACGGCGGATGGGCGTCGAACATGTTTGGGTAGGTGCGTTGGCTGCTAAGTAGCAGCTTGAGCACGTCATACGTGTGCTCGGCGTCCTGCAGGCGGGCCCACAGGTTGAGCCGCCAACCCACGCCCCAGCCGGTCGCCCGGTCGCCGCGGATCTCGAGCGACTTCCGCACGGCCGCGGCGAGCTCCGGCGTGCCGCGGAGCGTGATCTGGCTGCTGGGGTAAAAACCGTAGAGGTGCGAGACGTGCCGGTGGTGGAGGTCGCCCGCCTGCATGTCGACGTCGGCAAGCCATTCCTGAAGCTGGCCGGCCGCGCCGATCTGGTTCGGCGGCAGTCGATCGCGTGCGGCGGCAAGCTGGTCGCGCAGCTCGGCGTCGCGGTCGAGGATTTTGGACGCCTCGATCACGTTATTGAACAGGTCGCGGACGATCTGGTTGTCCATCGTGGGGCCGGCGCAGATGCTCGTATCCGTGCCGGGATACCCATTCTCGGGCGAGACGCTGGGGCAGGTGACGAGCCACTTGTGCGTCGGCTCTTCGGTGAGCGCGTCGAGGAAGAACTCCGCGGCGCCGCGCATCGCGTCGTAGTGCTCGGCGAGAAACTCGCGGTCCTGCGAGTAGAGATAGTGCTCCCACAGGTGCTGGCAGAGCCAGGCGCCGCCGGTGGGCCAGGTGCCGTACTGCGGGGCGTCGATGGGGCCGCTCGCTCGCCAGACCTCCGTGTTATGGTGGGCCACCCAGCCACGGGCGCCGTAGAGAACCGTTGCCGTGTGCTGGGCGTTGTCGGACAGCTCCTCGATCATCTGGAACAGCGGCTCGTGGCACTCGGCCAGGTTGGCGACCTCGGCGGGCCAGTAGTTCATCTCGGTGTTGATGTTGATCGTGTATTTGCACTCCCACGGCGGGTTCATCTGCCAGTTCCACAGGCCCTGGAGGTTGGCCGGCTGATCGCCGGGACGAGACGAGGCGATCAGCAGGTAGCGGGCGAACTGAAAGTAAAGCGTCGCGAGCTGCGGGTCGTCGCCGTTTTCGAAGGCGCGGATGCGTTCGTTCGTCGGTTGCTTGGCGGCATCCGTCGTGCCCAGGTCGAGCACGACGCGGTTGAACAGCGTCTGGTAGTCGGCGATATGGTCGGCGCGCAAAGCGCCGTAGGACCGGCCGGCAACTTTTTCGATCGTCTCGACCTGGGCACGACGGACGCCGCCAAGCAACCGACGAACGAACGCATCCGCGCCTTCGAAAACG
>JANOIK010000836.1:0-7430 GCA_031407585.1 Planctomycetota bacterium
GACGCGATCGCGCTCGCGATTCGCGGGCTGGAGCGCAAGGAGCCCGAGCTGGACTATCGCAATGCGGCCGAGCGATTCGCCCGGCATGCGGGCTGGCTTGGACGAGACGACGTGTGCTGCCTGCGCTTCGAGGACCTCACGAGCCCCGATCGGGACCAGCACCTGCGGCGGATGGTCGACTTCTACGCGACGCGCGCGTCCGCTCCGCTGGATCGCGATGCGGTGGTGCGGCAGATGGTCGAAAGCATCGCTCCCGAGCGCTCGCACACGTTTCGGGCCGGCAAGAGCGGCGGATGGCGCGAGCGGTTCACGCTCGACCACAAGGCGCTGTTCAAGACGGTAGCCGGGCGGCAACTCATCGAGCTTGGTTACGAGCGCGACGAGGACTGGTGAGCAATGACCTTCCGGCTCCCTCCCCTCGGCGGGGAGGGAATCGGACGGGTTGTTAGGATTTCGGCGGCGTGATGCGAACCGCCACGCGATTGAGATACGGCCCGCCGCTGCCGAGCGCTTCGTAGCTCCGCATGTACGCCCGGCAGTAGTCCTGCAGCGCCGCGAAGTCGTTGCGCACGGAGCTGAAGTCGTCGAGGAACACGATCGTTCCCGGCTTGAGCCACGCATCCATGCGGGTGAGCACGTAAAGGGCCGATTCGTAAAGGTCCGAGTCGATGTTGACGACCAACTGCCCCTGCGGCTGGAAGTCGGCGAGAAATCCATCGAGCGTGTGTTGGAACCAACCTTTGACGAACCGGCAGCGCCCATCGTCGGTCAGCGGCGTCTGGCCGCCGACGTCGAAGTGCTCTTTCTTCATGCTGCCGAAGAACTTGTCCCACTCAATGGGGAAGCCCTCGAAAGAATCGAAGCCATAGAAGCGGCTGGCCGGATTCTTGTTCAGCTTGCACCAATACTTGATCGAGTTGCCCTTGTGCACGCCGAACTCGAGATACGTGACCTGGGCGTCGCCGATGACCTGGTTGTGGACCCACTCATCGACGTCGAGCTTGCGATCGCCGCAGGTGCGAACCGCGTGGTCGCGGCCCCAGTGTTTGAGGTCGGCCAGCGCGCTGAGCGTCACCATCCGCGGCATGCGCGGGAACACCGTTCCCAGCAACTTCTTGGCGAGGGACTTGCGGCGGTTGACCGCAGAGACGGTGATTTTCTCGCCGGCGTGAGCCTGCGAGGGCGAGTCGCCGTTGTTCATCGAATCGCGTACCTGAGTGTTCTTGCGGACGAGACTGCCAACTGCCGCGTTGGGGCTGCTGACGACATCTTAACAGGCGGGCGGGTCGCGGAGCGACAGCCCCGCGCGCCGGCGCCGTCTTAGCCGTCGCCAGCCTGTGTGAAGAGTACATTATGCTAGAGCTTGCCCCATCGCTCGCGTGTCAGCGCACCGCCGGCGTCCGCATTGTGCAGGTAGCTGCCGGCATAATCGGTAAAGTCCGTCCTGCGAGAGGGCCTTAGAGGCCGCGATTCGCCGACCAAGACTGGCGACATCGCCCGAACCCCGCCTTATAATGAGGTCACCCCCCGCCTAGCATCCCACCGCAATCGCAGACGCGGCGAACCCATCGCCCGCCACTTTTTACCAGAGCCCTCGAGGATTCGATGAAGGTCTTGATCACCGGCGGCGCCGGATACATCGGCAGCATTCTTTCGGAGACCCTGCTCGCCGCGGGCCACAAGGTCCACGTGATCGACAGCTTAGTGCACGGCGATCACTCGCTGTTCCACCTGTGCGCGAATCCCGACTACGAGTTCACCCGCGGCGACGTCCGCGACGGCGCCCTGCTGCAAAAGGCGGTGAAGGACGCCGACGTGATCGTGCCGCTAGCAGCGCTCGTCGGCGCTCCCATGTGCAAGAAAGACCCGCAGCTCGCCAAGGCGGTGAACTTTGACGCGGTCATGGAAGTCGCCAAGCTTCGCTCCCCCTCGCAGCTTGCCATCTACCCGAACACCAACAGCGGCTACGGTATCGGCGCCGGCGATGCTTTCTGCACCGAGGACAGCCCGCTCGAACCAATCTCGGTTTACGGACGTACCAAGTGCGACGCCGAACTCGCCCTGCTCGACCAGCCCAACGTGATCACCTTCCGGCTGGCTACCGTTTTCGGCGCCTCGCCGCGGATGCGGATCGACCTGCTCGTCAACCATTTTACCTACACGGCGGTATTCGACGGCTACCTCGTCGTGTTCGAGGCGCACTTCAAGCGGAACTACGTCCACATTCGCGACGTGGCGGACTGCATGCTGTACGCCATGAACAACCGCGAGAAGATGCTTGGCCGGGCGTTCAACCTGGGCCTCGACGACGCGAATCTCACGAAGAAGCAACTGTGCGAGAAGATCCAGCAGCACGTGCCCAGCTTCTTCGTCCACTACGCCGAGATCGGCGAGGACCCGGACAAGCGCGACTACATCGTCTCGAACAAACGCCTCAAGGAAGCCGGGTTCGAAGCGAAGCGCGGCCTCGACGAGGGCATCCGTGAGTTGATCAAGGCTTACCGCACGCTCCCCATGGGAATGTACCGCAATGCTTGAAGTCACCAGCCCCGGCGCGATCCCCGCGCTTGGTTCGGGAGTCGAGCCAAAGTTGAAATCGAGCAAGAAGCTACAGTGCGACGTCATCCGGGCGAAATCCCCGTTGCGGATTAGCTTTACCGGCGGCGGCACCGACGTGCCCGCGTGGTACGAGCAGCATCCCGGCGCCGTGCTCAGCTCGACGATCAACCGCTACGCCTACGTCACGCTCTATCCGCGCGAAGATCGCCAGGTGCGCATCCGCTCGCTCGACCTGGGCTTCACGGTCGACTACGACCTCGACTCGGGCCCGGCCTACGACGGCGCCCTCGATCTCGCCAAGGTCGCAATCAAACGCCTCGGCATCGAGCAGGGCATGGACATCGACATCCGTAGCGACGCCCCGGCCGGCAGCGGCTTGGGCGGCTCCTCGGCCCTCACCTCGGCCATTCTCGCCGCGCTCGCGGAGTTCCGCGGCGTGAAGCTCACCCGCGAGCAGCTTGCCGAGATGAACTACATCGTCGAGCGTATCGACCTGAAAATCGCCGGCGGCAAGCAGGACCAATACGCCACCGCCTACGGCGGGTTCAACACCATCAAGTTCTGTAAGGATCTGGTCGCGGTCGAGCCGGTCGAAGTCTCGGACTCGGTGGTCAACGACCTCGAGGCGCACCTCCTGCTCTGCTACACCGGCACGGTGCGAGCCAAGGGCAACCTCGTGGCGCGGCAGGTCGACATGCTGCAGCAGGGCAACACGACCACCATCGACGGCATGAAACGCCTGTACGACATGGTGTTCGAGATGCGCGACGCGCTGGTCGACGGCGACCTCGATCACTTTGGCTTCTTGCTGCACGAATCGCACGTGAACAAGAAGCGGATGAACCCGTACGTCACTGAAGGCACCGCCATCGACGAAATGTACGAGGTGGCCATGCATGCCGGTGCGCTTGGCGGTAAGCTGCTGGGCGCCGGCGGCGGCGGGTACGTGGCCTTTTACTGCCCCACGAACAAGCAGCACGAAGTGCGGGCGGCCCTCGACAAGATGGGCGCCACATTCAGCGACTTCGCCTTCGACAAACACGGCGTCCAGGTGTGGCGCAGCGCGAGCCGATGAAGAATACCCTCCGTTCCCCTCCCCTTGAGGGCGAGGGGTGAGGCGGATGGTACTCGCGCGGCCATTGTGAAAACTGCTCAGGGGGCGCGTGTACCAGCTTCAACCCCCTCCCCAGCCCTCCCCTCAAGGGGGAGGGAGCCGGAAGGTTTTAGATTTGGACATCACCGCAATCATCCTCGCCGGGGGACTCGGCACGCGATTGCGAGCCGTCGTCTCCGATCGCCCCAAGGTGCTCGCGCCCGTCGCGGGGCGCCCATTTCTCACGTACCTGCTCGACCAGCTCGCACGCATCGGCATTCGTCGCGTCGTGCTCTCAACCGGCCATCTGGCGGAGCAGTTCGCCGAGCTAATCGGTAGCGAGTACCACGGGCTGGAAATCGCGTACGCCGAAGAGCCGGAACCGCTCGGTACGGGCGGGGCCAGCAAGTTTGCCGGCCAAAGCATCGCAACGCCGCACGTGCTGGTGATGAATGGCGACTCCTACTTCGACGCCGATCTGGCCGCGTACATCGACTGGCATCGCACGGGCGGGCAGGATGCGTCGCTGCTGCTGGTCGAAGTGCCCGACGCCTCGCGCTTCGGCACGGTCGAGCTGCAACCCGACGGCGTGCACGTCGCCGCGTTTCTCGAAAAGCAACCCAACGAAGTTCCGGGTCGCATCAACGCCGGCGTGTACCTGCTGCGGCGGGAGATGCTCGCCCGCATCCCCGACGGCCGCGTGTCGATCGAGCGCGACGTGTTCCCGCAGTGGCTCGAGCGGTACGACGTGCGGGCATGGGTGACTGACGGCGAGTTCATCGACATCGGCGTGCCGAGCGACTACCAGCGGAGCCACGACTTCATGGTGCGGGTGACCACGTGACTGACCGAGCCGCCCCCACCGTGTTTCTGGACCGCGACGGCACGATCAACCGCGATGTGCATCACCTGTCCGACCCCGATCAGCTCGAACTGCTTCCCGGCGCGGCCGAGGGGCTGCGGCGGCTGTGCGAGCGGGGCTGCCCGCTCGTGGTGGTCTCCAACCAATCGCCCATCGGCCGGGGCTGGTTCGACGAGGCTCGGCTGCGGGAAATCAACGCCCAACTGGCCGAAATGTTGGCCGCCGAGGGGGTTTCCGTCGCCGGGTGGTACTGGTGCCCCCATACGCCCGAGCAGGGCTGCGACTGCCGTAAACCCGCCCCCGGTATGTTTTTCCGTGCACGCGAAGAGCTGGGGGTTATACTTGACGGTTCGTGGATTGTCGGCGATCGGCTCAGCGACATGCTGGCCGGCCGGCAAGCGGGCGCTCGCACGATTCTGGTCGCCACGGGGTACGGCCAGGGCGAAAGCGAGCTGCCCGAACGCAACGCGTGCGTCGACCACTTTGTGCCCACCCTGCGCGAAGCGGCTGAGATTATTCTCGCCGCGCCGCGTCCGTAGTTCGAGCGACCCTGCGGCCCGGCGCCGTCCAGCTCGTTTGCTAGTGAGCCCCGTTTTGACGATGAGCGAAAATTCCACCGAAGGCGAATTCCTGCAGCTCGCCCGCAATCACTTCGCGGCCAGCGCCCAGACCAAGGTGCGCTTCGCCGCCGAGCACGCCGCGGACCTGCTAACCGCCGCGCAGTGGATCGCCGAGACGTTCGCCGCCGGCGGCAAGCTGCTGCTGTGCGGCAACGGCGGCAGCGCGGCCGAGTCGCAGCACATCGCCGCCGAGTTCACCAGCGTCCTGTCGCAGGACTTTCCGCGGAAGGCCCTGCCCGCGATTTCGCTCACGGTCGATTCCTCATTCCTCACGGCGCGGGGCAACGACTACGGGTTCGACTCGGTCTTCTCGCGGCAGCTCGAAGCGTTCGGCCGCAAGGGCGACCTGCTGTTCGCCTACACGACCAGCGGCAATTCGAAGAACATCATCGCGGCGTTGGAAACGGCGAAGCAGCTCGGCATCCGCACCGTCGGCTTCACCGGCCGAGGCGGGGGGAAGATGAAGGCGATGGTCGATCTCGCTCTCTGCGCCCCGTCGGACAAAACCGCTCACATCCAAGAATGCCACACGGCCATGGGGCACGTGATCGTCGCCATCGCAGAAAAGCTCCTGTTCAACGCCGACTGCAGCGAACGAAGTTGATTTGAAAAATGCTCCGGCTCCCTCCCCCTGGAGGGGAGGGCTGGGGAGGGGGGCCGCCCCTGGTACACGCTATCAATTCATCGAGGGGAATAACCATATGTCATCGCTCAAAAACAAACGCGTCCTAGTCACCGGCGGCGGCGGCTTCCTCGGCAGCCACGTGGTCGAGCACCTGCAAGACCGCGGCTGCGCCGAGGTGTACGCCGTACGAAGCCGCGACTACGACCTCGTGACCGAGGCCGACACCATCCGGCTCTACGAGGAGCACCCCGCCGACGTCGTGTTCCATCTGGCCGGCTACGTCGGCGGGCTCGGCGCGAACAAGGCGTTCCCCGGCGACTTCTTCTACCGCAATCTGATGATGGGCGCCCACGTCCTCCACTACGCCTACAAGACCGGCGCCGAGAAGGTGATCGCCGCGGGCGCCGGGTGCGGCTACCCCGAGGCGGCCCCGCTGCCGATCAAGGAAGCCGACTACTGGAACGGCTACCCGCAGGACGACAGCGCCCCCTACTCGCTCGCCAAGCGGATGCTGCACGTGCAGTCGTTCGCCTACTGGCGGCAGTATCGGTTCCCCATCCTCGTAGCGATTCCCGGCAACATCTACGGCCCGTTCGATAACTTCGACCTCGAGGCGGCCCACGTGATTCCCGCCCTGGTGCGGAAGTTCGTCGAGGGCGCCGACGACGGCAAAGCTGAAGTCGAGGTGTGGGGCACGGGCAAGGCGACGCGCGACTTCGTCTACGCCGGCGACGTCGCCGAGGGCATGATTCGCATGGCCGAGAAGGTCGATGAGCCGGTGCTGCTGAACATGGCCTGCGGCGAGGACCACAGCATCAAGCAGGTGGTCGACGCGCTGATCGAGATCACCGGCTTCGACGGAAAGATCAAGTGGCTGACCGACCGGCCCGAAGGCCAGGACCGCCGCGTGCTCGACATGGCGACCACGGAGTCGAAAATCGGATTCCGCTGCGACACGTCGTTGGTCGACGGCCTGCAGCAGACGGTCGACTGGTACCGAGCCAATCGCAAGAGCGCGCGTAACACGGTGCTGACGCAGTTCTGACGGCAACTGTTGCGGCCGCATCGCACGACCTCAACCTGTCCCGCCGAGGTCTCCGGCGCGTCCGGCCCGCCTTACTCCCCGCTCCTCGCTCCCTGCCGCCCCTTCATGCGAATCGTCGTCCACGACTACGCCGGCCATCCCGGCCAGATCTACATGAGCCGGGAGCTCGCGCGGCAGGGTCACAAGGTGCTCCACCTCTATGCCGGTTCGTTCGAGACGCCGCGGGGCGATCTGGCGCGTAAGGACGACGACCCGCCGACGTTCACGCCTGAGGGCGTGTTCCTGTCGAAGCCGTTTCAGAAGCACACCTACGTGCGACGGCAGTTGCAGGAGATCGAGTACGGCCGGCGGGCGTCGGCGCGGATTCGGCAGTTCAAGCCCGACGTCGTGCTTTCGGGAAACACGCCGCTGTTTCCCCAGGCGCGGCTGATTCGCAACTGCCGCCGCGACGGCGTGGCGTTTGTTTTCTGGGTGATGGACGTCTACGGCCTGGCCGTTAACGCCGCTCTGCGCGGCAAGATCCCGGTCCTCGGCGCCATGGTCGGCAGCTATTACATGCACCTTGAGAAGAAACTGCTGCGGGCGAGTGACAAGATCATTCTTATTTCCGAAGGATTCGCCCCTGC
>JANOIK010000938.1:0-1968 GCA_031407585.1 Planctomycetota bacterium
AACTACGGCTGCTTGCACTGCACAACCGCCGGCGTCGACGCACCTCGTGTCGACGCCGGAGGTTCTTTTTCGTCACGAGAGCGTGGCGAAGGCGTGGGAGACGGCCCGCGCCGAGCGGCGGCCGCTGGTGGTGATGTTCACGTCGGAGCGGTGTCCGCACTGCGAGCGGATGTTAGCCGAGACGTATGGGCATCCGGAGATCGGCGCGTTTCTGGTTGCACATGCCGAGACGGCGCTTGCTTACGCCGCCGATAATCGCGAGCTGGCGGTGCGGTTGGGAATTCGGGGGTACCCGACCACCATCGTCGTATCGGCCGAGGGGCAGATCGTTGATGCGGTCGAAGGGTTTGTCGATCCCACGGCGTTTGGGAAGAGGATCGCGCGGTGGATGGGGCCGGAGGCCCAGGCGAGTGCGCAGGTTGAGGCCTATTCGGTGGCTCGTTAGGCCGTAGGGTGGCGTGCTTCCTGCACCCTCCTTTTCTCGCAGGTCGCGGCGCGTGTACCCGCTTTTTCCCCCCTCCCCAGCCCTCCCCTCCAGGGGGAGGGAGCCGGAAGGATCAATGTTTAGGCGTTGAGCGCGGGCTCGCGGTGATCGGCCGAGTTGAGCTGCCGGATGCAATTCGGGGCTTCGAGGTCCACTTCGAACGTCACCGGGTACTTGAATCCAGCCGGCGTTTGCGGGGCGATTCCCGGGATTCGGCGGGCGACTCGCAAGGCAAACTCCTTCGCCGCGGGGCGCCAACCCGTGACTTCCGTGCGACGCCAGGCGCCGCCGATGAGCTTCCGGAAGTGGCGGTTCGCCATGAACACGTTGTTGCGCCGCGTGGCCGCGGGCGTCATGTGCTCGGTCGAGAGCGAGACGTTCAGCCCCTCGGTATTCACCACGCGGTGCGGCGTGTGCTGCGGCCAGGTGACCATCTCGCCCGGCTCCAGATCGTGGGCAATGGCCAGCTCGTCCCACTCGCGGCGGAAGTCGAGCTCCTCGCTCTTCTCGCCGCAGAGGACGCCTTCGATCGTTTCGTCGGACACCAGCCCGGCTTCGAGCGGGTAGGCCCACACGCGCTTGCGGCCGCGGATGTGCCAGAGCATGTTCGCGGGGCAGTCGAGGTGGTAATACACTTGGGCGCCCGGCGACGAAATGAGCAGGTTCGCCGAGTGGTTGAACGTGGTGAGGCCGGGGCAAGTGCGCTCGAGGTCGGCGTATACGGCCCGCACGCACTCGGCGTACTCGCTGTGATGATCCATGACACGGCGGACGTTCAGCCACACGCGGCCGACGCGGGCCGCTTCGAGCAGCTCGGCGGCGTCGAGGCTGCCGGCGCGGCCCTCCTGCCACTCTTTGCGGTTGGTGGGGTCGTCGCCCATCGTGTTGATGCCGAGGTCGCGCCGCGGGTGCCGGTCGAGCAGCTCGATGATGTGGGCGTCGTCGAACAACGGAAGCATGTGCAGCCGGTGCTGCGCGACGAAGATCGTGCGCTCCATGCGGGCGGCTTGTTCGGGGGTCCAGTTTTCGAGCAGGTGCGTGGGCAGCGGCATGGTCGGGGCTCGCGACGGGTGCGGCGGGAATGGCGATTGCGATGCAGAAAGGATAGGTCGCGCGGCGGGAGGGAGAGGCGCGGCGGTGCAATCGTTACAGACGGCTTGAACGCCTCAAATACAATCCGGCTCCCTCCCCCTGGATGGGAGCAACGAGCACAGGCGACCCGTAGTCGCCTGAGCGCAGGCGGTAGTCCGTGCGAAGCACCGGGTTGGGGAGGGGGTTGCGTGTGGTACACGCACTTCGATTGACGAAGAGCGGGCGGGGTACCCGCTTCGTCCCCCCTCCCTAGCCCTCCCCAATGCCGTTCGGCACGGGTCTTGATCGGCGTCATGTGTCGTGCTGGCGTGGCTGGGTTGTGGGAGTGGGCGGCGTCTGGCTGGCATGGGACGGCCTCGCGTCGGGGGAGGAGCGGCGCAGCGTGAGCCGCC
>JANOIK010000964.1:0-3115 GCA_031407585.1 Planctomycetota bacterium
CCGCACTTCCAGGAGTTTCTCACGCACAAGTTCGTCGGCTTGTTCGGCAAGCACTTCAGCCTCGACGGCATGCAGTTCCCCGCCGGCGGGGCCCTCAACGGCATGTCCGTGTTCCGCGTCTCGGCCATTTCGCTCGAGCCGCACTGGGTCCATCTGCGGTATACGCACCGCCGTGCGGACGGGACAATGGTCGAGGCCGAGCCGATCGCGGACACGTTTCCGTCCCCGCCTTCGCGCTAGCCGATGTCTGCCCGCCGATCCGCCCGCTGCCCCGCCTAATTTTCCGCTATGCCGCAGATTACGCTTGCTGAAGTCACGATCGCCTACACGGGCGCTCCGCTGCTGGACCATGTCTCCTGTTGCATCGAACCCGGCGAGCGCATCGGCCTGTTGGGTCGCAACGGCGCGGGCAAGACGACGCTCATGCGGCTGCTCACCGGCGTCGAGCAACCCGACAACGGGCGCGTCGAGCTGTTCCCCGGCACGCGCGTGGCCCTGCTGCCGCAGGACGTGCCGGATCTGCCGGGCACGGTTCACGACCTGGTGCTCGCTGGGCTGGTGCACGATGGGCATCACCGGGAGAGCGAGTGGGAAGAGAACAATCGCGTCGAGCGAACCGTCGCCGACATGGGGCTCGACGGCGCCGCGGAGTACATGTCGCTGTCCACCGGCATGAAGCGTCGCACGCTGCTCGCCCGGGCGATCGCCAGCGACCCCGAGGTGCTGCTGCTCGACGAGCCGACGAACCATCTCGACATCGCGTCGATCGAGTGGCTTGAAAGCTTTCTCGGCAGCCGCAAGACGACGCTCATGTTCGTCACGCACGACCGCGCGTTCCTCACGCGGCTGGCTCGGCGCATCTTGGAGATCGACCGCGGCAAGCTGTTCGACTGGTCGTGCGACTACCCCACGTTCCTGGCGCGCAAGGAAGAGTCGCTCGCCGCCGAGGAGAAGCAGCAGGCGCTGTTCGACAAGAAGCTGGCCCAGGAGGAGGTCTGGATTCGCCAGGGCGTGAAGGCCCGCCGGACGCGGAACGAGGGCCGCGTGCGGGCGCTCGAAGCGATGCGCCGCGTGCGAGCCGATCGACGCAACACGGTGGGCAGCGTGAATCTGGCGATCGACGAAGGCGAGCGCAGCGGGGCGCTCGTGCTGCGGGCGACCGACGCCACGTTCGGGTACGGCGGCAAGCCGATCATTCGCGGGCTGTCGACAACAGTGATGCGCGGCGACAAGATTGGCGTCATCGGCCCCAACGGCGCGGGCAAGAGCACGCTGCTGCGCGGGCTCTTGGGGCAGCTCGAGCCGATGAGCGGCGCGGTGCGGCAGGGCACGAACCTGCAGGTCGCGTACTTCGACCAGACCCGCGAGCAGCTCGACCCCGAGGCGACGGCCGAGGACAACGTGGGCCACGGCAAGCAGACCGTCACGGTCGGCGGCAAGACGAAGCACATCATTGGCTACCTGCGGGACTTCCTGTTCACGCCGGAGGAAGCCCGGGCGCCGATCCGGTTCTTCAGCGGCGGGCAGCGCAATCGGCTGCTGCTGGCGAAGCTGTTTGCGACCTCCGCGAACCTGCTGGTGATGGACGAGCCCACGAACGACCTCGACAGCGAGACGCTCGAGCTGCTCGAGCAACGGCTGGTCGAGTACGAGGGGACGGTGCTGCTGGTGAGCCACGACCGCGAGTTTCTCAACAACGTGGTGACGAGCACGCTGGTGTTCGACGGCGAAGAGCTGCGGGAGTTCGTCGGCGGGTACGACGACTGGGTGCGGCAGCGCGGCGCGGCCCAGCGTGCGGCGACCGACGCCCCGGCCGCTACCGGCCGCGAGGCCAAGCGCGGCGCTCCCGCGGGACAGGCGGCCCCGGCGGCCGCGGCGCCGGCGGCGAAGAAGCTGTCGTACAAGGACCAGCGGGAGCTGGACCGGCTGCCGGAGCTGATCGCGAAGCTCGAGGCCCAGCAATCGGCGCTGCATGCCGAGACGGCCAACCCCGAGTTCTACAAGCAGCCGGGGGACCGGATCGCGGCGAAGCAGGCGGAGACGCAGGCCGTGGCGACCAGATTGGCGGCGGCGTACGCGCGGTGGGAGCAGCTCGAGGCGAGCCGGACGGCGTAGACGGCACTCTTCCATCTCGCGGATGGGATGGGGATTTTGGCACGGGCATGCTGGGCCGAATGTTGCAAAATTCGCCTCGGCGCCGCGTGGCGGAGCCTGGTTTTCTCGTAGTTTTGCTCCGATCGGGCTTGGGGTTTTGTCGCGATTTCCCGGGAATCGCGATTGGGTGCTCCAAAATTCCTGATTTCTCCTCGCGTCGCAATGCGGTTCACTCGGGCGTTGCTGAGGCTCCGACAACTTTTGGCCTGTGCGCGCGGGCGTGAATTTTGGGCGCGGCGCGTTGATTTGGTGCGTGGACATAACTGGCGACCCCTGTTCGTTTCGCGACAGAAGTATTTACCGCAGATGAACGCAGATGGACGCAGATCAATACAAAGATATCTGCGTTTATCCGCGTGCATCCGCGGTTGCTTCTGGCGTGCTGCCTATCGGCCTCCTCTTGATTCGTATGTACAGTAGTCTATTTCGCGCGGAAAATCAAGGCGCCGGTTTTGGGCCGCCCCTCTGGCGAGGGGTGGAAACGAGAGCGCGAATTGTCCGCGAGGGCGGACAATTCGCGCGGGTTCACGCGGCATCGGGACGATGCCGGGTAACGTGACCCTGGATTGGAGTCTGGCGTCACGAAGTGCGGCGTCGAGTAAATGACAGGCAGGCGAACGCCATGCCCACCAGGGCCATGCTCGCGGGCTCGGGGATGAGGACCGCGATGCTGCCCACGGGGCTCACCGAGCCGATCGGGCCGACTTCCGTCATCTCGCCATTGGCGAGGTTGATCCGCGAAAGCGTCACGCCGTCGAGCACCACGTAACCCACGCCCGTTTGGCCGGAGATGTCGAACGTGGCGTCAGGGAAGACGATGCCCGTAGTGGCGCCGATGGTGTTGAGCGTGCCGTTGTTCGGCGTGGGCGCCTGCGTGACGAGCGTGCTGATGCTGGAGTCGAGGTTATAAAGCAGCGTGCTCATGGCGCCGGCCACGCTGTTGGTGTAGGCCGAGGCGACG
>JANOIK010000971.1:0-1664 GCA_031407585.1 Planctomycetota bacterium
GGCGACTCCGGCGGCGGCGTGTTCGACCAGCAAGGCCGGCTCGTGGCCGTCGTGTGGGGTGAAAGCGGCGGCGAAACGTACGCTTCCAGCGGTGGGCCGTTGCGGAGCTTTCTCGAACGCCTCACCGGCCGCGGCGCAGCATCGACGATGCCAGCCGCGTCGACCGCTTTGTGTCCCGATGGCCGCTGCCCCCTAATGGCGCCGGGATCACCTGGCCCCGCTCCCGCCGGTCAGTGGCCCGCCGCGACCGGACCCTTGTTCGGCGGCGGCACTCCGATTGTCAGTGGCGCAGCGCCCAACGCTGGCGGCGCATGCGAATGCCCGTGCGATTGCGACGCACGCTTGGGCGAGTTCGCCGAGCGGCTCGACTCGATCGACGACGGCAAGCAGGACCGCGGCGACTATCTGATTCGCGGGCAGCTCGACGACTACGCCCGCACCGACGAGCTCGCGCTCGTCGACTCCCAGAATCGCGAGCGGCATCAATCGCTCTTGGGTCGCGTCGAAACGCTCGGCCCGCTCGTGGGCGCCGCCGGTCGCGTCGCCGTGCCGACCGCAGCCGCGGCGCTCGGCATCAGCGGTCCCATGGGTTGGGCCATCCTCGCCGCCGCGTCCGTGGGCGGCGGGCTTCTCGGCAGATGGATGAAGGGAAGGAGGTCGCGGGTTGCGAGTCGCGAGTTGCGAGCCGGAAATCCCGAACTGGAAACTCGCCCCTCGCAACTCGCGACCTCCCGGGAGGCGACCGCCGATGCGGACCGCGACTTTCACGGCGCGGGCGCAGAAGTCCACGTCGAAGAGCAGCAGCCCATCGAGCGCGACGACCGCGAAGCTCGAGAACTTCTACGACTTTCGCAGTTCGAGGGACGTGACCCGCTACAAGACGCGCTTGCAGGACGGCTTGCACTCGATCGGCTCGACGCGCTTGCCGAAAGCGACGCTGATCCGCAGCGTGCGCGCCTGGCCGACGACCTGCGGCGCGAGCTCCGTGAGCGCTTCAACGAAATCGCCCCCACCAAGTTTCAAGTGAGAACCGCGAGCTAAGCGCGGAACGCCGATCCGGAAGAGAACCCAAACAAACCTATGTAAATCGATCCCGTCCGCATTCGGCTTTCCGCGCTCAGCTTTCGGTCACGTCTGTTTCACTCGCATTTCCTTTCCGTTTCCACAAGGAGCCTCTCATGCCCGCTGGTAACCTCGGTAAAGAACAGTTTCGCCGCATCATCCCCGAGTTTCGCAACTTGCATATCCTCGCGGCGCTCGGACCGATGTTCGACTTCCGCAGCGAAGTGGTCGCCAACGACGAGTTCGGCGTGCGCGGCGGGCTCGACGACACGACGAAGGACCACTACGTGGAGCACCTGCTCGCGTGCGACCGCATGCGGCGCCGCGTGACGTACAACCCCGAGAAGGCGCCGCTGGGCGACATTATCGAGAAGGCGATCAACGCCAACGAGACGCTCATCGGCTCGACGGCGCCGTTTGGCGGCGACGACATTCAGGAGGCGCCCGGCGGCCTGGTCGCCCTGCCGTGGGCGGTCGACGGGACGGACCCCAACATCCCGCTGGGCAGCCAACTGAAGTTCCGCAGCGCCGCCGATGTGGTGATTGAAACGCTCGCCGCCGACATGAGCGAGCGCGGCGCGACGCGGATGGATGATAAAACG
>JANOIK010000973.1:0-1554 GCA_031407585.1 Planctomycetota bacterium
GCAACAACGGCCGCCTGGTAGCGAACGGCACGAAGGCCGAGCCGATCGTCTTCTCGTCGAACTTCCCCGTCGGCATGCGCGGCATCGGCACGAACAACTGGGGCGGCATCCTGTTGAACGGCAAGGCGCCCATCAACATCCCCGGCGGCGACAACCTCGACGAGGGTCTGCTGGACGAGATGCGCAACCGCTACGGCCCCGGCGCCGGAGCGCCCGAGCCCACGTACGACTGCGGCACGCTGAAGTACGTGCGCATCGAGTTCGCGGGCCAGCCGCTGTCGGCGAACAACGAGCTGAACGGCCTCACGCTGTGCGGCTGCGGCACGGGCACGACGGTCGACTACGTGCAGGTGCACCGCGGCATCGACGACGGCATCGAGGTGTTCGGTGGCACGGTCAACCTGAAGCACGTCGTCATGACCGGCTCGGATGACGACGGCCTCGACTGGGACCAGGGGTGGACGGGCAAGGCCCAGTACCTCATCGTGCAGCAGCTGCCGGGCCGCGGGAACCACGGCATCGAGGCCGACAGCAACCGCAACGACAACGAGGCGATGCCGCGCTCGAGCCCGACGCTCTACAACGTGACGCTGGTCGGCCGCCGGCCGGACACCGTGAACGGCGGCGAGGGCACCAGCCGGGGCGCCATCTTCCGCGTCGGCACCGCAGGCAAGATCGCGAACCTCATCGTCACGAACTTCAATGACTGGGGTCTGCAGATCGACGGCTCGTCGAGCGTCGGCCAGTGGAACAACGGCGGCCTGAACGTGAAGAACAGCATCTTCTTTCGCAACCCGAGCGCGGGGTGGACGAACCCCTCACCCCCGAACCTGGCCGACGGCGGCATGGCGGTCGATCTGATCGACGAGGTGGCCAAGCTGTCTGAGACCTCACTCGGCAACCGCGACGTCGACCCGGCCCTCACCGACCCCACGAACGTCACGGCGCCGAAGTTCAAGCCCGCGACCGGTTCGCCCGCCCTCAGCGGCGCCGCGACTGCCCCGGGCGACACGTTCTTCGACTCGAGCGCGAGCTTCGTGGGCGCTGTCGGCGCCGACGACTGGGTCGAGGGCTGGACGGCGTACCCCGAGAACTGATCAGCACTTAGCGCTCGTGACACAGTTGTCACTTGGCCTCCCGCGCCGCTCATGAGAAGGGGCGCGGGAGGTCACGTTTCATGGCATCGATACTCGTCATCGAAGAGCAGCGCGGTTCGCACGGGCTGTTGCAGTCGAGCCTGTCGCTGGCCGGGCACGATGTTGCGGTACGCGCCGACGACGAGCCCGAGCACCGCCGCTTTGATCTCGTGCTGGTCGACTCGACCCGCGACGGCGCGCTCGCAGCCGCCCATCGCCGCGCCTCGCGCGTGGCGCTCTACAGCGACGGGCCCGACGCCGAGGTGCGTGCGCGCGCCACGGCCGTGCCGCTCGTCAAGCCGCCCCGCACCGCGCGGCTGATCATCCAAGCGGTCTCGGGCCTGCTGGCTACGAAGTGACCTGGGCGAACAGCCCGCCGCCGAGCAGCGACATGCCGCCGTCGACGTTGAACACCGAC
>JANOIK010000982.1:0-2089 GCA_031407585.1 Planctomycetota bacterium
CACTACGCCTGGACCGAGAAGGAGTACGGCGACTTCGAGCTGCACGCCGACTTCAAGCTCGTGGGCTACAACTCGGGCATTTGCATCCGCATTGCCCCCACGTCGTACGACAACGTGCCGGGCTACCAGGTCGACATCGGCGACGGCTACTGGGGGTCGCTGTACGACGAACGCGGCCGCGGCATCGTGGCCGAGTTCCCTGAGTTTATGGTGGAGAAGGTCCTCAAGCGAGACGACTGGAACCACTACTACATCCGTGCCGAAGGTCACCATATCCAGGCGTGGCTCAACGGCGTGAATACGTTCACCCTCACCGACGAGAAGGGGCTGCTGACCGGGCCGATCGGTTTTCAGCTCACTCACGGCGTCGGCAAGGCGACGGACATTTGGTTCAAGAACGTCGTGGTGCGGCCGATCAAGTCCGCGGCGGCGGCGACGCCGTAAAAAAAGAAACCCGCTCCATCGGCGCGATCGGGGTGGCACGTCCCAAGGTCCGCCGCAGGGCGTGGTGGTACGTCGGCAAGACCACGCCCTGCGAAAGACCTTGAGCGTGCCACTCACGACCGGCGGTTGGCAATCTGAACATCTACGGCCGCATCATGCCGCGCCCCAAACCACCCGTTGACCCCGACCGGCCGCTCATCAACAAGCTGACAGTCGGCGATGCGCGGCATCTGCTGGCCGGCGAGGGCGGGCCGCGGACACTCACGCAGGGCGCCATCGACCTGGCGTCGATCGTGGTTGTCGCGGCGTTCACCTTCCGCGCCATCTCGGTGGGAAACGCCACGGCGTGGCACCTCGTGCTGCCGATGCTCGCGGAGTATCTCACGCTGCTGCTGGCGCTGCCGATGTTGTACGCCGTGCTGCAGCACCCCGGGTTGCGGAAAGACGCGCTCGGTTCGCTGCGACTGTGGATCGGCTTCTTCGTGATCGCGGGCGCCCTCGAGGCCGGTCGAGCCCACGAGCTCGGCGTCCCCTGGCAGAAGCAAGTCGCGGCCGACGGCACGCTCGCGTGGCGGTGGATCGCCGACGCCGGGATGCACTGGCCCATGCTCGCCGCCGCGCTGGGCATGGCCGTCGCCCTTCCCGGCCGAGTCATGAACCTCTACAAATTCGGCCCGCCGTTTTCGGGGGTGAGCCTCGGCTGCGGCATGCGCATCGTGGTGATGTTCCTCGGCGCGCTCGCCCTGCCTTGGGCGATCCAGGACGCCACGCGCATGGCTTGGACGCTGTGGACGATGATCCTCATCTCCGAGCTGCTCGCGATCTGGATGCTGTGGGATATTCAGAAAGAGCTGGAGAAAGTGGACGGGCCGGCGGATAAGGATCGGGCTTCGCGGTAAGTCCTAGTCGCGCGCATCCTGCTCTCCCCGATCGTAATCGTGCTCGCAATCGTAATCGATTAGGATTACGAGCACGATTACGATTACGATTTAGAAGTCACAGTCCACTTTCCTGCCTACTTCCGGCCTTTCTTTCCGACGTCCGGAACATCGACCCCAAGCGCCGTCGCGAGATCGATCTGGTGCTC
This sequence comes from Planctomycetota bacterium, assembly GCA_031407585.1. Taxonomy (GTDB): domain Bacteria; phylum Planctomycetota; class Planctomycetia; order Pirellulales; family Lacipirellulaceae; genus Lacipirellula. The sequence continues at coordinate 1,532 of JANOIK010000982.1, forward strand.
CTGCTCCTGCACCAGAATCTCCCGGATGTGCTCGGCGATCGCGTATTCGCCGAGCGCTTCGCATTGCTTCACGCGCTCGCGGTAGTGGCGGATCGTGTCGTTTTCGTTCTCCAGATCGAACCGCAGCATGTCCTCGGCCTTGTCCGAGAGCTTCACCTCCTTGGGCGTGGCGGTGGGCATGCCGCCGAGGTAGTCGATCTGGTTGGCGATCGTGATCGCGTGCTGCAGCTCTTCGCCAGCGTGAACCTCGAGTTCCTCGGCGATCGCCATGTACTGGGCGCCCTTGATCGCCTGGGAATACACAACGTACGCGATGATGGCCTGATACTCGCGGGCCAGGTCTTCGTTGAGCAGGGCGACGAGATCCTCGCGCGAGACTTCGGGGGAATCGTCTTTGGTCGGTGCGTTGGCCATGGGGCCCTCCGTGGATCGGGAGGCAGTGCGATTAGTGGAACAAGATGAGGTGGCAGCAAAAGCCGCGCCAAATATCAAGGCGGCTACTGGCGTGCGAGTACCCGCTTCGTCCCCCCTCCCCAGCCCTCCCCGCCGAGGGGAGGG
>JANOIK010001004.1:0-4717 GCA_031407585.1 Planctomycetota bacterium
TCGCTGCGCGCCTTCTCGTATTGTGCGATCACCCCGGGGTAGCCGTAGTCGTCTCGGAAGACGTGCAGCGACGCCTGGCGGTCGGCGCCCGGCGCGTCGTGCCAGAGGATGCGACCTTCGATGCGGCCCCACCGCTGAAGGATGAGCGCCGGATGGCGGCGAAACTCGTCGAACGGAAGCTCGCGCACGCCGGATTCGTGGACGATGAGCATCGCGGCGCTCGGATCGGACTCCGTCGGGAATTCGAAGCGGCCGTCGGGGCCGGCCTGCACCATGAGCGGTCGGCGCCAGCGGTCGGAGGGGCGCTCGGGCAGGGGCTCGCCGGCGTGCTGAAGCTTGCCGTCGCGGATGACGGCGTCGCGCTGCGGCAGGGCGAGGGCGAGCGTGGCGCCGGCGGCGGGTTTGCCGTCGGGCTGAAGAATGCGGCCACGAACCTTCCGGTCTTTGACGAGCAGGAACTCAAGTTCGGGAGGCTCGGCGCCGCGCTTGACGATTGTCGAGCGCTGGGGCACGTAGCCGTCGGCCTCGACTCGGTAGGACGTTTCTTCCCACGCGCGCGCGGTGGGCCAGAGAAGCTCGCCGGCGCGGCCGATTTTGATCGTGTGCGGCTGCCAACTGATTGTGATGTGGCCGCGCTCCGCTACTTCGCGTGCGGCGAGCGCATTGCTGGGCGTGCCGCCGAGGACGTGGAATTCGGGGAGGGGCTCGCGTGTTTGGGCGTCGAGCGCTTTGATGAGGATGCCCGCCGGCGGGGCTGGCGGATCTTGCGTTGGCGCGGCACGGCCGTCGCTGTAGCCCGGTAGTGGTTGGGCAAGGCTTGTGCCACTTTGCAGGCAGATCGCGAAGAGGGCAATCAGAAGGCGGCGCCCTAGGGAGCGCGTGGACTGCGATGCATCGTATGGCGTTGGCCCACTGATGTGCATGCTGAGGATCATGCCAGCGGCGCTTCGTGGCTTTCGAAGAGGGCGCTCCAGTAGAGTAGCCGCGTTTTCGCCGTGCGGCGCGGGACGTGGTCGATCGCGTCCATCCAGACGCGCAGCACGTCGCGGCGGCTTACTTGGCCCAACAGTTGGCCGTCCTCGATCACCGGCAGCCGACGGTAGGGCGTGAGCAGGAACACCTGCGCGATCGACAGCAAGTGCGTGTGCGGGGCGATCGTCTGCGCCTCGGTGTCCATGAACGCTCGCACTTCGAGCGTGGGGAGCTGCTCGTACGCGGCGTCGAGCAGCACCTGCATGGCGCACTTCTCGGAGAACATGCCCAGATAGCGACCCGTGGAGTCGACGACGGGGGCGCCGCTGACGCGATGGGCCAGCAGAGTTTGCACGGCTTCGACCACGTCGCTGGTGGGCGAGAGCGTGACGAGATCGGTCGCCATGAACTCGCGGGCGGTCATGGGCGTGGCGCCGGTGGCCGTCGCGGTTGTAAACGTCGCGTGAGTAAGCGTCATGGCACGCACCTTTTTGCCCTGGCGGGGCAAGCGCCTGTCCGCGAGCCGATGCTAGAACCACCGAAGGCGCGGCAAGAACGCCGCGGCTTAAGCGCCGGCCGAGGGCAGGCAGTTGAGAAAGAACGGTCGAGCGAATCTTTCGTGGCAGTCAATCGCCGATGAGTCGTTCACCGAGTGGTTCGTTGTTGAACCGTCGTTTCGCGATCGCAGCGACCGGCCTGGCCGGCATTCTGCGATACCTCCATTCTACCTCTTATAGACGCTGGGAACCAAGATCACGATCGCGGAAAACGGAATCTTTGTGAAAAGTGTCACAATCACTCTTCGCATTTTCGTGCGAACCTTGCCAATCGCGCCCGACTCATCGTTGGCAAATGCCTCGCGGACGATCCGCGTAGGGAAAGGGCGGCACGATGTTGGACGTATCCGAAGAAACTGGACCGCACGCCGTTCAATCGGCGGAGCTCACGCCTTGGGGGCGCTCCAAGGCGAAGAACGATGCGATGGTGGACGAGGCGTTGGTGAGAGCCGGCGTCGAAACCAGCGGCCGGCCACTTGGCGACCGACGCGAGCGATGGCGGCGCGTCTTTTGCTTCCTTGCGATCGCGCTGGCATTCGGGGCGCTCGTCGGCGCGGTGATCGCTTCGCTGACGCCAAGTCCGGGCGGCCCACCGGGCGGACGGCGCGACTTGCCCGGACAGCGCGGGCCGTATCATCCGTAGGGCCGCGGCTCATCAGGAGCTTCGCCCTCCCGGCGCGTCTGGGGGGCGGCGGCTACAGCCCCGCGTTGAGTTCCTGCAAATCCCGCGGCACGAAGCGGCCGTCTTTGCGGAGCAGCTCGCCGTCGAACCAGACTTCGCCGCCGCCGTAGTCCTCGCGCTGGATGAGCACGAGGTCCCAGTGGATGCGGCTGTCGTTGCCGTTGTCGGCGATATCGTAGGCGTTGCCGGGGGTGAGGTGGAAGCTGCCGCCGATCTTCTCGTCGAACAGCGTATCGAGCATCGGGTGGCGCACGCGGTTGTTCGTGCCGAGCGACCATTCGCCGCAGTAGCGGGCGCCCTCGTCGGAATCAAGAATCTGGTTGATCCGGTCGGTGTTGTTGGCCGTCGCCTTCACGATCTTACCGTTCTTGAACGTGAACTCGATGTCGCTGAACACCGTGCCTTGGTAGCGGCTTTGCGTGTTGAAACGGATGACGCCGTTGATGCTGTCGCGCACGGGCGCGGTGAAGACCTCGCCGTCGGGAATATTGCGCTCGCCGAAGCAGGGAATCACGGGGATGCCCTTGATGGAAAACTCCAGTTCCGTCCCGGGCGCCGTAATGCGCACCTTGTCGGCGGCGTTCATGCGCGCGACGAGCGGCTCCTGGGCGGCCTTCATCGCCGGGTAGTCGGCGGTGCACACCTCGAAGTAAAAATCTTCGAACGCCGCGGTGCTCATGCTCGCGGCCTGGGCGAACGAGTCGGTGGGGTAGCGGAGCACGACCCACTTAGTCTTCGCGACGCGCACGTCGCTGTGCACCGTTTGCCACCAGTGCTGCTGGAACAGGTCCATCTGCGGCTGCGGCACGTCGGCATGCTGGCTGCTGTTGGCCGCGCCGCGGACGCCGATGTAAGCCTGCATCTGCTCCATGCGGGCGCGCTCCAGCTCGCCGTTGAGCCGCATGCTGGCCTCGGTCGCCGTGCGGTAGAGCGAGCGGAGCACGGCATTGTTCTTGGTGCTGACCAGCGGGATGGCCCCGCGGGCGGCGGCGCCTTCGACGAGCGCGCAGATGAGCTGCGGCTCGGGCAGGTCGAAGGCCTCGATGAGCACCTTCTCGCCGCGCTCGAGGCGGCAACTGTGGTCGAGCAGGATCGTGGCAAGCTTGTCGAGGCGGGGGTCGTGCATGGGGAAGGCTCTAGGGGCTAGGCTCTAGGCGCTAGGTTGTCGGAAGGAAGGAGAATGACCGGTGACCGAGTGGCGTCGTCAATTATTCTTCGTAGACCGGGAGTCGGTAAAGGCCAGGGCGGAGCGGCTTGGGGAGCTGACGGATGGCGGCCTCCAGGGCGGCCCAGCGGGGTTTGTCGATTTCGCCGAGGAGCCGTTTGACCTCGGACTCGTCGGCGACGGCACACTGCGCTGCGCGCGGATGAAAATTCGACCAATGCACGTTGCCGCGGGCGCCATCGTAACGCGCAACGCTGGCAACCGGCGCCCCAACCTTGACGGCGGCGGCTGACCAACGCCTCACTGGCTCGCGGCGAACTTTCACGGCGGGGTAGCTGCCCTCGCCGGCGGTGAGATCGGTCAGCGTCGCGACGAGCAGCGGCTTCGTGCTGACGATGGCGCCGGCGCAGATGTCGCCGCGTTGGAACCACCCGCGGATTTCCCACCACCACGCGGCGTTGACATACGCGGCGAACGCGAGAAACAGAAACGCTGAGTAGTGAAAACCATCGAACACCGCCAACAGTCCTAGCAACCATACGATGGCAAGCGTCACGGGCCAGAAGGGGTAGCTGGTTGCGACGCGCCAGACATTGGCGCGAAGACGCCCGGGGTGCGAGGCGGAGGCGTAGGCGGGGCCGCGGCCGAGAAATCGCTCGAGGAATTTCTTCATGTTACAACCCTCGCCTGGGTGGTCCGCCGAACGGCGGCTGTCGCGGCGGCGCGAACAGGGGCGGCGCTTGCGGCACAGGCCCCGGCGGGGCTGTGCCGGGAGCGTCGGTTTCCACGACCGCGATTCCAGCGGCGCGAGCGCGCCGCTCGATCTCCCGCCGAGCGTCAGCGACGAGCCAACCGCGAAACTCCTCGACCGCGCCGCTCTTGAGCACGGCGACCAGATCGGGCGCATTACGGTGGGCCCTGTCTTGGTCTTGCGTCCATGGACCGACGGGCGACGCGGTCTTGACATCGATGCGGCTCACGTCCGTCCAAGCGACGCGGCGGAACGCGCGCAGTCCCAAGGCGCTATCAGACTGAAGCCCGAGGTCGTCGACCGACACGCGATTGCACAATTGAAACGGGGCGATGAGCGCGAGGATGACGAACGTGCCGAAATAGCCGAAGTCAGCCACGGCCCAGTCACGGAACAACCACCACGGGCGCCACGAGCCGTCGATCCAAATCGTCGGGTACTTGCGCACCATGACGACCGCAAGCACCAGCGGCGTCAAACCCCACAGCCAGACCCACCATTTATAGTGGTAGTCGGCGGCGTCGGGTGAGACGCTTTCACGCACGCAGCCGCTCGCCATGACGAGGAGCGCCAAGATCGCGAATGGGCCG
>JANOIK010001010.1:0-12114 GCA_031407585.1 Planctomycetota bacterium
CTGGTCGCACTGCGCGGACTCACTCTGGTGCTGCTGCTCTTGTTCATGCTACGGCCGGCGCTGGAGACGCGCACCACGCGGAAGCTGCCGGGGACGCTCATCGTGCTCATGGATACCTCGCGGAGCATGGAGGTGGCCGATGCGGTGCTCAACCAGCCGCGTTACACGGCCATGCGGTCGGCGCTGGACGCGGCCGCGCCGGCGTTCAGCGAGTTGACCGATACGTGGGCCGTACACGGTTACACATTTGGCCGCGACGTCGAAGCGGTGAAGCTCGTCGATGGAAAGTTTGTTCTGCCGCCCAAACCCGAGGGCGTGCAGACGGCAATCGGCGCCGCCATCGAAGACGTGCTAGCGCGCGAGGGGCAGCAGCGGATCGTCGCCGTGGTGTTGCCAAGCGACGGGGCGCAGCGCGCGTTCGCCCCGCGCGATGAGGCGCCGCAGGCGGCCGTGCGCCGGCTCGCAGCCGACGGCATTCCGCTCTACACGATCGCGTTCGGCCAGCCGTCGCTCGGCCAGCAGGCCGACTTGCGAATGAGTGACCTGCTCGCGAGCGACGCGGTGTTCGCCGACGCCCCGACAACCATTTCGGGCGTCGTCACCGCCGCGGGGTACGGCAATCAGGACTTCAAAGTGCAGCTGCTGTGGGAGAACGCCGAGGGCGAAATGACGGCGGTCGACGCGCGAACGATTAAGATCACGCCCCGCACGCGGCGATTCCCCGTACGGCTCACGCACACGCCGCGGCAGCCGGGCGAGTACAAGGTGACGCTCGCGGTCGAATCGCCCGACGGCGAGCTGGTGACGACCAACAACGCCCAAAGCACGTTCGTCACGGTGCTCAAGGGCGGCGTGAACGTGCTGTTTCTCGCCGGGGCCGATCGCATCGGCGGGGCGCCGGGCGTGGAGCCGGCGTGGGTGCGCACCAAAGCGCTGAAGTCGAGCCCCGATCTCCACATTGAGTACATGGAGCTGAACTACCTGACGATGCACCTCGACCTGCGCGATCGGCTGCGCGACGAACAGTACGACGTGTTCCTGCTGAGCAACGTCGACGTCGGAGCGTTGAGTGCGCGCTCATGGCGAGAGATGGCGCTCGCAGTGGAACGCGGCGCCGGGCTCGGCATGCTCGGCGGATTTCACAGTTTTGGACCTGGCGGCTTCTTGGGATCGCCGCTCGAGCCGCTGCTGCCGATCGAGATGGGCCGCGCCGAGAGGCAGGCATTCGGCGAACCGCCCGCCGCGGATCTGCACGTGAATGAGCCGCTGCGCGTGATGCCGATCGAACGGCAGGTCGGCAGCGCGCACGCGATCATGACGCTCGCCGAGGGGCCGACGAACATTCAGCTATGGCGCGAGCTGCCGCCGCTGGACGGCGCCAATCGGTTCGATCGGTTGCACTTCAAAGCCAACGCCGAGGTGGTGGCCGAGGGCGATAACGCGAGCCGATCGCCGCTGCTGGTGCTGAGCGCATTTGGCGACGGGCGCGTGGCGGCGTTCGCTGGCGACACGACGTGGAAGTGGCAGCTTGGGGGCCACAGCGAGGCGTACCGCCGGTTCTGGCGGCAGATGGTGCTATGGCTCGCCAAGAAAGACGAGACCGCGGGCGAGAGCGTGTGGGTGAAGCTCGACCAGCGGCGTTACCAGCAGGGCAGCCGCGTGGATTTCACGCTGGGGGCCGAGGACGAGCAAGGCACGGCAATCGAGACGGCGGCGTACGACGTGCGCGTCGAACTGCCGGACGGGACGATCGAAACCGTGACGCCCTCCCAACGCGGCGGCGGCGCGGCCGGCAGCTTCGCCGAGACGACGGCGCCGGGCGACTACCGCATCACCGTCACCGCGCGCAACGGCGGCGAGACGGTGGGCACGGCGACGGCGCGGTTCAGCGTGTCGGACCAAGACGTGGAACTCGACCAACCGGCGGCGGAGCCGACGCTGTTGGCGTCGCTCGCCGCGATGACCGCGGAGGCCGGCGGCGCGGGACTCGCGCCGGAGGAACTGCCGGATTTACTCGAGCGGCTGAAGTCAAAGGCGCAGGAGTTCGACGAAGAGATTGTCGAGACGATCACCCTGTGGGACCGCTGGCCGCCGATGGTGGTGTTCATGGGCCTGCTGTCGACCGAGTGGTTTCTGCGGAAGAAGTGGGGTCTGGCGTGAGCATTGAACTACGCGCGCGTCTGGGTCGATAGGCTATACTTAGTCCTATGGACGCCCCAGTTTCCACCAAACGTGAAATCCTCGATCGCCTCGCTGCCCACGGCGTCGGCATTCGACAGGCCGGCGTGCGGCGCCTTGGTTTGTTTGGATCATTTGTTCGCGACGGCGGCGGCGCGACAAGCGACGTCGACATTCTCGTCGAGTTCGATCCGACGCAGAAGAACTTCGACAACTTCTGGGCATTGTCGGAGCTGCTCGAAGAAACCCTGCAGCGGCGGGTCGACTTGCTGACGCTCGAAAGCCTCAGCCCTTACATTGGCCCGCGAATCCTTGCCGAGGTGGAGTATGTCTCCCTCGGTGAGTGATCTGCTGCGCCACATGCTTGATGAGATCGACTATCTGCTCGATCAAAGGCGACGTGTAACAAAAGACGAACTGTTCGCCGACGCGACGTTGCAACGCGCGTTCGCTCGTAGCATCGAGATTCTCGGCGAGGCTGCCAAGCAGGTCCCGCTGGGATTTCGCGATCAGCACGGCGAGATTCCGTGGAAGTCAATTGCCGGTATGCGCGACCGACTGATCCATGGATACTTTGCCGTCGACTATGAGATCGTTTGGGATGTGGTCCAAAACAAGCTCGACAAGTTACGCAGTGCGATCGCACTGATTTTATCCAGTAGCGAGCTTTAGGGCGCACAGCCTTATGAGAGCTTCACCACCAGCTTCCCGCGCACGACGCCCGCGGCGTTGAGCGTGTTGTCCTCCTGCAGACGGTGGAGCTCCGCTGCGTCGTCGAGCGTAGCGACGCGGTCGATCTTCGCCTTCAGCGCGCCGGCCGCATGCCAGCGGTTGATCCGCTCCGCGGCGCGCAGCTGCGACTCCGGCGCCGCGTGGAAGATCACGAAGCCGAGAAGCCGGCAGCACTTCGAGTAGAACGGGCCGACGGGAAACTCGGGCCGCGCGGTGCGGCCGGCCATGAGCACGATGCGACCGCGGCGGCCCAGGCACGCCACGGCCGCGTCGAAGTTGGGCGTCCGCGAGGTTTCCCACCACACGTGGGCGCCTTCGGGCAAGATCGCGGCGACGCGCTCGGGGATGTTGTCGGCTTCGTGATCGAGCACATGGTCGGCGCCGAGCGCGCGACAGTACTCCACCTTCACGGCGCCGCGGGTGGTGGCGATGACCTGAGCGCCGAGCGCCTTGGCCATTTGAATGACCGTCGAGCCGACCGCCCCGCTGCCGCCGTTGACGATCACCGTTTCGCCGGCATCAAGCCCTGCATCATCGACCAGCCCAAGATGCGCGGTGATGCCGACGAGCGCGAGCGCGGCGGCTTGCTCGTCGGTCACGCGGTCCGGCGTGGGATACAGCCAGCGCTCATCGACCGCGGCCAACTCGCTGAACGTGCCCTGGCGGCCGAGGATCCCCTGGTTGGCGCCCCACACGCGGTCGCCCACGCGATACCGCGGAGCGCCCGGGCCGACGGCAGTCACCACGCCCGCGAGATCGCTGCCGATGATGAATGGCCGCGGCAGCGGCATGGAAGCGGCGCCGCTGCGGATATAAGTATCGATCGGGTTGACCGACGCGGCGCCGACGCGAACCAGCACCTGGGCGCCGGTGGGCTGCGGGTCGGGTAGCTCGCCGACGCGGATGTTCTCGGGAGGGCCAATTTGCTCGATGTATGCGGCGCGCATGGGGCGGGAGGCTCCTGCAGTGGGTTCATCTCTGCCGCCAAGATAGCGGCGCCGCGGGCGAAGGCGAAGTAGCAATACGCGCGCATGGGACTCGCGTAGAGCCGCCGCCGCGAGCGACATATACTTGGAACGGGGTGGCACGCCCCAAGGTCCGCCGCAGGGCGTGGTTGCACTTCGGCTAGACCTCGCCCTGGGGAAGACCTTGGGCGTGCCACCCGGAATTGGTTCATCACTTGTAACGCCCGTCAGCCTGGAAAGGCCGACTTACTGTGAATTGGCGACCTCGCAGCCTGAGCTTCTTGCTGCTGCTGTATGCGGCCGTGCTCGGCTACGCGCTCGTGGCCTGGTTGCCCGCGCTGGTTGAAAACTACGAAAAGATCGAGGCTCGCCATCCAGCATGGGCCAATGCCTATCTCGCCGTGGTCGCCACGGGCGGCGTCGTGCTTGGCGGCGCCTCGCTGGTGCTCTTCTGGCGCCTCTGGAAAAACACCGCGGCCAAGCGTCGCGAGCGTGCGTCGCGGCTGCAGAACCCCAGCGAAATGTCCGCCCGACAACGCGAGGCGGAACTCGCGGGCAATCTGGTCAACAGCCTCGAACTGGCCGAAGACGAACACGCCTCGCAAGCGCTGCGCGACGAGCTGAAAGCGCAACTGGCGGCCCTGCAGGCGAAGCGCAGCGGCCAGCGGTTCGAGATCGTCGCGTTCGGCACGATCTCCAGCGGCAAGAGCGCGCTGCTCAACGCGCTCGCCGGGCGCGATGCGTTTGCCACCGACGTGCTCGGCGGCACGACGACGGCCCGGTGCGAGATCCCCTGGCCCGACGCCGACAGCGTCGCGCTGGTCGATACGCCGGGCCTGGCGGAAGTTCGCGGCGAAGCGCGAGCTGCAACGGCCGCCGCCGCCGCGAAAAATGCCGACTTGGTTCTGCTGGTGGTCGATGGGCCGCTAAAAGCGTATGAAGTCGAGCTGGCCGAACGGCTCGTGGCGATGGAGAAGCGGCTGCTGGTTTGCCTGAACAAGGAGGATTGGTACGACGAAGCGCAGGAGCAGCGCCTCGCCGAGCAGATCGCCGCGCAGATAGCGGGCGTGGCGCCGGACGACATCGTGCCGGTGCGCGCGGCGGTCACGCAACGGCCGCGCGTGCGCGTGCTTCCCGACGGCCGCGAGGAGCACGGCACAGTGGACGTGCCGCCGGACGTGCGGCCGCTCGCCCGGCGGATGCTGCAAGTGGTGAAACGCGACGGCGGCGACCTGCTGCTGGCCAATCTGCTCTTACAATCGCGGGGCCTGGTCGATGACGCGAAGGCGCAGGTCCGCAAGCATCTCGACGAGCGGGCCGATCAGATCATCTCGCGTTACATGTGGGCCGCGGGCGGAGCGGCCGGCGTCAATCCGTTTCCGCTGCTCGACGTCGCGGGCGGCAGCGCGATCACGCTGAAGATGATTCTCGACCTGGCCCGCGTGTACCGACAGCCGATCGACGCCGACATGGCCGTGAAGATGCTCGAACAGCTCACCAAGAATCTCATCGCGCTGGTGGGCGGCGTCGCGGCGGCGCCAGCGATCGCGACCATCGTGGCGTCGATGCTCAAGACCGTCCCCGGCGTCGGCACGCTGGCCGGCGGCCTCGTGCAGGGGTTGGTCCAAGCGCTCGTCACGCGGTGGATCGGCAACGTGTTCGTCGAATACCTTCGCAACGAAATGAAACCCCCGCCAGGCGGCCTGGCCGAAGCCGCCCGCACCGAATGGCGCCGGCTGACAAGCGCCGACTCGCTACGGAAACTGATCTCGCTGGGCCGCGAAAAGTTTGGGGAAGACGAGGACTAACCACTAAGACACATAGAGAAGTGCGCATGCCCGCGAAATACGCGAAAGGACGCGAAAAAATCGGGGGGGGAACCGTGTGAGGCGGAGAGCTTGTCCTGAGAGCAATTCTCCAACTCCTCCTGCTCGTTTTCGCGCCTTTCGCGTGTTTCGCGGGCCTGCCTTGTTATTCGCGAACATTCGCGTGATTCGCGGTAAAAATCCCCTCCGTACTTGGTGCCGTCGTGCCTTGGTGGTTAGTCTGATCGACGTGAAGTGAGGACGCTTTGGAATCGGTTGTTCCATCAACGAGTGCTAGCCGCGGCGATGCCGATTATCGGGCGTCGGTGGGGGCGATCCAGCGCGCCATTGGCGAGTTCAAAGGGTGCAATGAGGCGGAGCTGCAGGAGTTGGGCGGCGATCTGGCTGAGCTCGGGCGGATGGCCGAGAAGCTCGAGGCGGGGCGCGTCGACATTGCCGTCTTCGGCGAGATCAGCACCGGCAAGAGCGCCCTCATCAACGCCCTCTGCGGCGACAGCCGAGCGAGCGTCGACGTTCGCGGCGGATGGACCAAGGACGTGTGGCACGTGCCGTGGGACTCGGCCGGCTACTGCGTGCCGGGGCTCGCCGACTCGCAGGTCGTGCTGGTCGACACGCCGGGATTGAACGAAGTCGACGGCGCTCACCGCGGAGAAATGGCTCAAGCGGCCGCGGCTCGCGCGGACCTCGTGCTGTTCGTCGCCGATTCCGATCTCAACGACGTCGAGTATCGAGCGCTCGTGGAGCTGGCAGCGAGCCACAAGCCCATGCTGTTGGTGCTCAACAAGACCGACTTGTACCGACCGGATCAGTTGGCGGCCTTGCTGGGCGTGTTCCGCGGGCCTCGGCTCGCGGGGATCGTGGATCGCGAGAATGTCGTCACGGCGCAGGCCGACCCGCGCGACATCGAGTACGTGCTGGAATCGGCCGACGGGCGTCAGCGTACCGAGTGGCGGAAGCCGGCGCCGCAGGTCGACGAGGTGCGAGCACGGATCGTCGAACTGCTGGCCGCCGACGGCAAGGCGCTGGTGGCGCTCAACGCGGCGATTTTCGCGGCCGACAAGAGCGATCGCATGACGGCCCTGCGCGTGCGCTTCCGCGAGGAGAAAGCGGCGGCGACGGTGTGGACCTTCGCGGCGACCAAGGCGGTCGCGGTCGCGTACAACCCAATCGCCGTGGCTGACGTGCTAGGTGGCATCGCCGTCGATGCGACGATGGTCGTGACGCTGGGGCGCATCTACGGCATCTCGATGTCGCTGAACAACGCCCGCGGTCTCGCGAGCTCGATTGCGAAGAGCGCGGGGCTGGTCACAGTGTTCGAAGCGTTCGTGAGCTGGGCGTCCTCCGCCTTCAAGGGACTCACGGCCGGCGCGGGCACGGTGCTGACACACGTCCCTCAGGGCGCCGCCGCGGGGTTCGGGTCGTACATTGTCGGCCAAGCGGCACGGTACTACTTCCAGCACGGCGCCAGTTGGGGCAACGAGTCGCCCAAGCAAGTCGTCTCACAGATCCTCAAAAACACCGACCGGCAATCGGTGCTCGACCGCCTCAAAAGCGAAATCCTGCGCAAGCTCGCGGTCAACCGCCACGCCGGGGATTGAACACGCGGAGATTGAATCGCCAAGGACGCCAAGGGGGGAATGCAATTGCCGGATTAATTCACCACGACGGCACGACGAGCACGACGACAGAGGAGATGAATTCGACCGCGGATTACACGGATTTCACGGACAGGAAAGGAAGTCGATCTGTATCCTATCTGTGCCATCCGCGATATCCGTGGTTATTCTCTTTCTGATCTTTCGTCGTGTCGTTGTCTCGTCGTGGTTCAACTCTTCCCCCTCCGACCTTGGCGTCCTTGGCGTACTTGGCGGTTATTCTCCCCGTGAATCCCTGCCGATTTTACGGACCAGGGGGTTTCGCCGGGCGCGTTAAGATGGCGAGAATGGATTGGTTGATGACCTCCGCCGACCTTGGCCGATGGTGACCATTGTGAACGGTTCATCCCTTCTCGACGCTCAGGCGGTCGTGCCGGAATCGGTGCATCGCGAGGATGCCGCGCAGTTTGTGCGCTGGGCGCTCGCCGAGCTGCAGATCCCCGTCGAGTGCGATGAACGCGACGCGGTGGTCGTGCTGCCCGAGGCCGACCGGGCGGCGTTCGCGGGCCAGCAGCGGTTGCGGTTGCCGCTGTCGGGCGTTGCCGCCGCGGGGCAAGAGTCGCTCGCCTGGGATGCGCGATTCGGTCGCTGGCTTCGCGAGCGGCTCGAGCGCAGCGGCCCGGCCGTCCACGCGCGGCCTCGCGTGCAGCCGATGAGCGTCAGCGAAATCGCGGGCGAACTGTTCCCGGCGTACCGCGTCGAGGGCGGGCAGATGCACCTCGCAGGGTGCCAGCTTTCCGATCATCCGTTTCTGCGGCTGTCGTTTGCGGGTCCGGACGAAGGCGACGCCCTTCGGCACGTGTACGTGGCGCCGGACGGGTCCTCCGTCGCCGACGAGCTGGTGGCGCAACTGGGGCTCGACGTGCTCACGCCGATCACCGCACCGCTTCCGCGAATCGATCGCACGCGATTGGACTCGCTCCGCGCCGCGGGGCGGCGGATCGCGGTCAAGCAATCCACGTCGCGCGATCCGCTGGCTGTGGTCGTCGACCCGATTGCGGTGACCGTGCTCTGGGTGCGCCATGTCGAGGGTCGGTTGCAGTTCGCGATCGGCGGCGCGGCGGCATCGCTGGTGTTCAGCAGTTGGACCCGCCTGCTCAAACCGCTGCCGTTCGTAGCCAAGCATTCCGGCGCCGCGACATTTCACCTAGCCGCCACGGACGACGGGCGCATCGATGCCGCCGAACATGTGGCCGCGTGTCAGCATTCGGGCCGGCGCGTACTGCAACAAGAGCTGGTTTCGTGCAGCGTGAGCGGCAAGAGGGTGCTCGCCGATTTTACGGAGCGGTGCCCCGTCTCGGGCCTGCCCGCGCTGCGCAACGAGTTCGCGGCGTGCAGCTCGTGCCGCCAGCGGGTAAGCAAAGCGGTGCTTGCCGAGGGCGTGTGCTCGGCATGCCGGACCATGACCAAAGTGAGCAAGGACGATGCGCGGCTGGCCTGGGTGCTGGGCGAGCATCCGGGCCTCGATCGCTGGAGCAACTGGCGTCTGGCCGAGACGGCGACCGTCTACATTCTCTCCGCGGCCGGGGTGCTGACTCGTTTGCTCGCGATTGTCGACAAAGAGACCCTCTTAGTGCATCGGCTGGCAACGGCCAATCGCTTCGGCGCGTCCTGGGTGGACCTCGAGCCGACCGAGCACGCAGAAATGCTGGGCGCGTCCCAAGGGCACACGTCGTAACGGAACGGCGACCCACTTTTCGAGTGAGATTCTTCGAGCATTTTGCCTCATTTCCGCGAGAACGCGGCAAATGGCTCACATTTTCTTCACGACGCACCCACTCGGCCGGTAAACTGGAGGCAGTGGAACATTTCGCAAGGGGCGTCTAAGGGTCGAAGCATGGCAGATCACGCGCGTCGGGGACGATCTGCACTGAGGCTACGCGCGGACGGCCCTCTCTTGTGCGCCCTGATTGCCGTGGCCCTTGACATGACAGGCGGACCGCCAGCGCACGCGGGCTGGAACGGAGCGCAACGCATCGCCACGGGCCTGGGCGGCGTCACCGCGATCGCTCAGGCGCCCAACGACGCCGATCGAATTTACATTGCCAACAAGGAAGGCCTGGTACGCACCTACAACCTCGCGACGGGGATGATCGAGCCCGAGATCCTTCTCAACCTGCTCGACGAACCGCTGGCCACCATCGGCGACGGCGGATTGCTGTCGATGGCCTTCCATCCCGACTTCGAGTCGAACGGGAAGTTCTACGTCACCGTCACGACGGACAACGGCGGGATCGTCATCGACCCGGGGGCGCCGCCCGAGGTTCCGCCCACGATTTCGCCCTACACGGCCCACGTGCGGGAGTATCACCTTTTGGAGAGCGATCCCAAGGTCGCGGACCACGAGGATTGGAAGCAAGTCATCGAGTGGGTCAAGCCGGGCTGGGAGCACACCAGCGGCTGGCTCGGCTTCAGTCCGCGCAACGGTTACCTCCATGTAAGCGTCGGCGACGGCGGCGAGCCCTACGACCTTCAGCCGGGCCACACGCCGGGAATCGGCAACGCGCAGGACATCGAAAACAATCTGCTCGGTAAAATGCTGCGTCTCGACGTCAACAACGACGCCTTCCCCGCGGATGCCAGTCGCAACTACGCGATCCCCGCGAACAATCCCTTTGTGGGCACGGCGGGCGACGACGAGATTTTCGCCTACGGACTTCGCAGTCCTTGGCGATCGTCCTTCGATCGTGCGACGGGCGACCTGTGGATTGGCGACGTCGGCGAAGGCAACAAGGAGGAAGTCGACGTGATCCGGGGCGGGAGCAACGGCGGCCACAACTTTGGCTGGCGGCTGCGCGAGGGGACAATGACCACGCCCCTGGTGGGAGGACCGCAGCCGCCTGGCAATGTCGAGCCTGTCTACGACTACTTTCACTTCGGCGAGGGCGGCGCACCGCCGTTCCAGGGCAACTCGGTCACCGGCGGGTATATCTATCGCGGTCCCGATCCGACGCTTCAGGGCAAATACGTCTTCGCGGATTTCATCTCCGCGAAGATTTGGATGTTCGACCCCGCCAATCCCTATGGCACGGTCACGAACATCACGCCGCAGTTGTTGCCATCGGCGGGTTCGGTGCAAGTGATCACGACGTTTTTCGAGGACTCGGTGGGCAACCTCTACATGGGCACGCTCAATGGGGACGTGTTCCGGCTCAAGACCAACGTCGTGAAGGCGGGGGATTTTCAGCCCGACGCCCGAGTGGACGCGACCGATTTGACCATCTGGCGGAATACCGTTGGAAAGGCGCCGATTCCTGGGCAGCCCTATGGGGACGCCGACAGCGATGGCCGCGTCGATGGCGACGACCTCCTCCTCTGGCAACGCAATCTTGGCTACAACGCTTTGGCTCTGCCGAACGCCGGGGGCGCGAATACGACCGTGCCGGAGCCGGCGTCGTCCGTCGCGGCGTTTGTCGGCGTTCTGGGCTCCTGCCTGCGCCGCCGGCGCCTTTCTCACCGTGGCGATTAGGCGGTACGATAGGGCTTCGCAACCTACGCGGACCGGGCCGCCCATCGAGGCACCCCGCCGCTTGACCACGACCAAGGGGAGCGCGCCTTGATGTTGGCCTACGTGATTTGGGGACAGGAGATTGGGTTCGGCGACCTGGGCTTGGTCGCGCTCTTGGTGCTGCTCGAGGGCGTGCTGTCGATCGACAATGCGCTGGTCCTCGGCCTGCTTGCCAAGCGGCTGCCCAAGCACCTGCGGTCTAGGGCGCTCACGTACGGCCTCGTCGGAGCGTTCGTCTTCCGGATCCTGGCGATCGCGGTGGCGACGTTTCTGCTCCGATGGACGTGGGTCAAACTCTTGGGCGGCGGATACCTGGCGTATATCGCGATCAAGCACCTGTTTTTCGAGTCGCAGGAGAAGCACGAGGAGCGCATCATCGCGACGCCTGAAGGCGAGCCGGCGCTGGTGCGCCAGACTGGCGAGCCGCTGACGTCGGAGGAGGAACTCGAGGAGATCGAGGAACGCACCGTGCTTCCCGTCCCCGGCGAAGGCGCAGGCGTGCCGCGCGGCAAGGGGGTGGCCAGTTTCTGGCCCACGGTGTTCGTGATCGAGCTCACCGACATCGCGTTTGCGGTCGACTCGATCCTGGCGGCGATCGGCCTGGTGGGCCCGGCGCCCAAGGATCACCCCGAGGGGCATGCCCACCCGAAAATGTGGGTGATCATCACCGGCGGCATCATCGGCGTCGTTCTCATGCGGTTCGCGGCAGTGATCTTCATCAAGCTGCTCGAGAAGTTCCCCCGCTTCGAGACGGCCGCTTATCTGCTGGTCGCGGTCATCGGCGCCAAGCTGCTCTTGGACTGGGGCTTCAACACGCCCAGGCATCACGTGTTCGACTTCCACTCCCTGTGGGACCACGACGGGAAGGTGAACCACGAGTTCTGGATTTTCTGGGTCTCGATGGTGCTGTGCTTTCTTACGGGGTTTTTGCCGGGGAAACACAAGGGCGCGGGGAGCGGGGAGCAGGGAGCAGGGCGCAGGGCGCGGGGGGCAGGAGAAGAGGCACCAACGGCGCGATGGGCCGGGTCTTCCACTGCGCCCCGCGCCCTGCCCCCTGCGCCCTGATTCAAGTGGCGTCCTCCCGGAACTGATCGAGCGCGCTCTTCTTCAGGTAAATCGTCTTCCCCTCCGAGATCAGCAGGTTCTGGCGCATGAGGTCGTGGATCAGGCGGGAGACGGTCTCCCGCGAGGTCCCGATCATGTTGGCCATGGCCTGATGCGTGGGGCGGGTCACGGCGACGTAGCCGTTG
>JANOIK010001036.1:0-1899 GCA_031407585.1 Planctomycetota bacterium
GGGCTCGAGGAGTTCTGCGTCGCCATGCACCCGGCGCGGGCGGCCGAGTTCATGGAAGGGCTCACGGCCGGGGAGACTTGGGCCGTTTTGCGTGCGGCGGAGCCGGAGCGCCGCGCGGCGATCTTCGAGTATCTCGACGAAGAGAAGCAGGTCGAGATTCTCGAGACGGCCGATCGCGACGAGACGAGCAAGTTGATCGCGGAAATGGCTTCCGACGACCGCGTCGACTTGCTCAAACTGCTGCAGCCCGAGACAGTCGAGGGGCTGCTGCCGCTCATCCCCATGGAGGAGCGACGGGACATCCATCGGCTGAGCCAGTACCCCGAGGGGACGGCCGGCGCGCTGATGACGACCAACGTGGCCCGGCTGCCCGAATCGGTCACGGTGTGGCAGGCGCTCGAGGAGATCGCCCACCAGGCGCGCGATCACGAAACGATCTATTACATCTACATTGTCGACAGTGAGAATCACCTGCGCGGGTTGATTTCCGCGCGGCAGTTGGTGACGTATCTGGCGACGCCGGACACGCCGATTTCCGAGCTGATGCAGCGGGACTTGGTGACGGTCGAGGCGACCGACGACCAGGAGTCCGTGGCGACCAAGGTCGCGGATTATAATTTTCTCGCCATCCCGGTGGTCGATCACGAGCATCACCTCGTGGGCATCATCACGCACGACGACGTCATCGACGTCATGCGGGAAGAAACGGAAGAGGACGCGATGCGGGCGGCGGGTATCGCGCCGCTGGAAGAGTCGTACCTCAACACGCCGCTGCCGACGCTATCTTGGAAGCGCGGCGTGTGGTTGTGCGCGTTGCTCGCGGCGTCGTTTCTTACCGTCATCGCGCTGCAGTCGTTCGACGAGACGCTGAAGATCGTCAAGTGGCTGCCGTTCTTCCTGCCACTGATCGTGTCCTGCGGGGGCAACACGGGCGGGCAATCGGCGGCCCTGATTATCACTTCATTGACCAGCGGCGACCTGACGCTGAAAGATTGGTGGCGCGTCTTGCGGCGCGAGTTCGTGATGGGGCTCACGCTCGGGGCCGTCTTGGGCGTCCTGGCTTATGTGGGCGCGCTGATCGTCGTCGATGGCCCCACGCCGGCGGAGAAGCTTGTCGTGCCCGTCACGCTGTTTCTCGTCGTGTCGTGCAGCACGCTCGTGGGCGGTGCGCTGCCGCTCATCTTTCAGAAGCTGGGCCTGGATCCGGCCCTCATGAGCAACCCGTTCGTCGCGGGCATTATCGATATCACCGGCATCTTGATTTACATGACGGTGTGCTTGGTCATGCTCGAAGAGCTGCAGAGCCACGTCGCCGTCGCGGGGCCATAATCGCTCGATCACACGTCGAGGAGCGGTTGGCCGACGTAGAGCTGCAGGACCTGACTCTGGACTTTGATCGCGCGGATGAGCACCCACACCTGCTCCTGCGAGTACTTCTCGGGATCGGAGCTGGCGAGGTCCTCGAGTTCCTGCGTCATGGCGGCGTGCTGGTCCGTCGCGGCTTGAAGCTTCAGGCCGGTTTCCTTCCAGGCGCCTTGCAAGGTTCGGTCGTCTCGCAGGCCATCGAGATTCTCGCTGTTGTTGGCCAGCAACAAGCAGACGCGGGCGATGTCCTTGGCCGACGCCTGTGGTTCGAGCTGCTGAATGCGCTGTGCGAGTTCGTTGCAATTCATGATGATTCCCCCCCTACGCCGCCTTGGGCGTTCTGGCTGTGATGAGTCGATGAACCCAAGGTTCGCGAAGCGGGAGCTCGCCGCGGCGAACCTTTTTGGGTCCGTGCGTCTCGTGCTCATAACCGGGTAACGGAACGGCTTTGGGTGCAGGATGGTGGCGTCGTTGTTGCCCTCTGACGGTCAAACCTAGGTCGCGGACCGTGGGACAGGCGGGCGCACGGCGACG
>JANOIK010001073.1:0-1622 GCA_031407585.1 Planctomycetota bacterium
ACGCGTTTTGGACCAGCCGCGTGCCGGGGCTGCGGCCAACGGCCGGGTATCCGGGGGACTCCGGGCGGTTTCGCAGGGAGATCGCGAAGGTGCAAGCAGAGCTGGGCATCGACGATCGCAATCTTTGGCGGAACCGTTGAAATCGAGGGGTGTGCGGAGTTTACAATGGAAGCTGCTCGTTTGCCGAGCGATCATTGGTCACGCTGAAGGATGCTGCCATGAGGTTGGGCGCCCGCTGCTTAATACTGCTGATGCTCGTGGCGTCGCTGGCAAACGCCGCGCATGGGAAGCCCACGCTGGGCGCGACGATCGCCGGCTTTCGCTTGCCCGATCACTTGGGCAAGGATCGCTCGCTGGCCGAGGCGGCGAATGGCGACGTTGTCGTCGTGGCGTTTCTCGGCACGCAGTGCCCGCTGGCCAAGCTCTACGCGGGGCGGCTGCAGGCGATCGCCGATGAGTATGCCGATCGCGGCGTCCGCGTGGTGGGCGTGATGTCGAACGTGCAGGATTCGCTCGCCGAGATCGCCGCGTTTGTGCGGCGGCACGAGCTGTCATATCCAGTGTTGAAGGACCGCCGCAATGAGGTGGCCGACCAGTTTGGCGCCGAGCGCACGCCGCAGGTGTTCGTGCTCGACCGGGAGGGAACGGTGCGCTACGCCGGCCGCGTGGACGATCAGTACGTGGTGGGCATCGTGCGCGACAAGCCGACGCGCGAAGATTTGCGGGCGGCCATCGACGAGCTGCTCGCTGGGCAGCCGGTGGCGACGCCGACGACCGCGGCGCTGGGCTGCATCATCGGCCGCGTGCGCGAGCCGGACGCGGCGAGCGACGTGACGTTCGCCCGCGACGTGGCGCCGATCCTTCAAAACCGGTGCGTGGCGTGCCATCGCGCCGGCGAGATCGGGCCCTTCGAGCTCACGACGTACGACGACGCGGCCGGTTGGGGCGAGATGATCGCCGAGGTGGTTCGCGACCGTCGGATGCCGCCGTGGCATGCGGCGCCCGAGCACGGCGCGTTCGCGAACGATCGCAGCATGCCGGACGCGGAAAAGGAGTTGATCTACAAGTGGGTCGCCAGCGGCTGCCCGGAAGGCAACCCGGCCGACGCGCCGGCGCCGCGCACGTACACCAGCGGATGGCAACTGCCGCGCGAGCCGGACGTCGTGATTTCGATGGAGAAACCGTTCGACGTGCCGACGGACGCGGGACGCGAGGGCGTGCCGTACCAGCATTTCACGGTGCCGACGAATTTCGAAAAGGACACTTGGATCAACGGCGCTGAGGTGCAGCCGGGCAATCCCGCGGTCGTGCATCACACGATCGTGTACGTCGTGCCGCCGGGCGCCGATGGGCGACGCAATCGCATTTTCCTTGTGGCCTACGTGCCGGGGCTGCGGTTTGAACCGTTCCCCGACAACTCGGCGAAGCTTATCCCCGCGGGGTCGCGTCTGGTGTTCGAGATGCACTACACGCCCAACGGCTCGCCGCAGCAGGACGTGAGCAGAGTGGGCCTGATGCTGGCGGACGTCGACGCGATCGAGCGCGAGGTGGTGACCACGGAAGTCGGCAACGTGCGGTTCGCGATTCCACCGGGCGAGTCGAGCCACCTCGTGACGGCGACC
>JANOIK010001120.1:0-3108 GCA_031407585.1 Planctomycetota bacterium
CGAGGCTCCTGCCGAGCCGTTTCGTCGATGCGCGGCTCGGCAGGAGCCTCGCCCTCCCATTTCGCATCAGCCGCCAATGGCGACGGCGTCCATTTCGTCCGGCACCGAGAACATGAACTCGGTGAGGCCCGCATCCGCCCCGGCGTCGATCACCATCACGAATGTCCCGTGACTGGACTCCGGCGAGCAGACCACGAGAATGCCCGAGAGCAGCGAGTCGTCCTTGCGAGCCGCCCGGAGCCGGCTCCGCAGGTCTTGGGCGCCGAAAACTTGCTCGTCGTCGAGCCAGACCGTGTCGTCCTCGTAAAGCGTCACGGTCATGTAGTTGGGATTGCTCGTGACGTCGGCCAAGGTCATCGCGCTCGAAGCCTGGGCCTGCGGCGCGGGGAGCTTGATGACCGACTCGATCGCCTGCATCGAGGTCACCATGAAAAAGATGAGCAGGAAGAACACGATGTCGACCATCGCGGTCATGTCGATCAGGTCTTCGCTGTGCTTCTCCGCCGGCCGCAGGAGCAGGAGGCCATGGTCGCTGGCGGGCGGCTCGTCCGACTCATCGTCGACGTTCGAGCCTCCCGCGTCCGACGATGCGGGGATCGTCAGCGTGCTGGCGCAACGCGGGCAGATTGACGTGCGGCCGGCACGGGTCGCGTCGGCCTTCAGCCGCTTGTTGCAGTTGGGACAGCGGAAAGAAATCGTCATGGGGCGGCCTCGGCCTCCACGACAGCGTCGTAAAGCTGCAGTCCGCTACGGGTGGCTTCGGCCGAGATGCGCTCGTAGTCGCCCATGCGGACTTTCTTTTCGGCCTTGAGGAGCACGGACGTTTTGCCGGCAGCCGCGCCACGCTCGGCGGCCTCGGCGATTCGGGCGCTTTGCTCTTCGGGATCGCTCACCGGGGCCGAGCCAGGGCCTTCGTCGTCGCCGCCGATTTCCACCGTGACGCTCTTGCCATCGAGGCTGCCAAGCACCGTGAGCACCACGGCATCGTCGGCGTCCAGCGGCTCGACATGGCTGGCGGTCGGCAGGTTGATCTCGGCGAGCGCGACCGTGATGAACGTCACCAGAAAGTAGATGTTCATCATGAACACGAGGTCGACCATCGCGGTGATGTCGAACTCCGGCGTCTCCTGGTTAGGCTTTCGCCCCACCAGCGAGTCGGACGCGAGACCGCCCAGTGGAAAACTCGATCCTTGCACGGCACGGCGCCTTTCGCGTTAGCTCTTCAGCTTCATCAGATCGAGCACCCGCACCAACCCGGCGCCGAGCGAATCCTGGAAGCTACGAATCCGCACGTTGAGACTCGCCAGCATGAAGTTGAACGGGATCGCGGTCATGAGCCCCATCGCCGTGCACACCAGGGCGATGCTGATCTCCTCCGCGATCTGCGAGGGCTGCACCTTCTCGCCGGTGCCGATGCGGCCGAACGCCGCCATCATGCCCAGCACCGTGCCGAAGAGGCCCAGCAGCGGGCCGCTTTTGATCACGGTGGCGACCCAGTTCGCCCGGTACTCGAGGTCGCCGATGACGTCGCGCTGGACGACTTCGGTGACCATCTGGCGAAGTTGGTCGCCGGTGAGCTCGCGGTTGACGACCGCCAAGTGCGTGAGCTGCGGGAGCGCGCGGGCGTCGTCGGCCACCAGTTCCTCGACGGCGTCGTACCGGCGCGCTCGCAACGGCTCGGTCACTTCCTGCATGAATTCGTCCTGTTCGTCGTGGCTGCGGAAGTTAAGCTCCTTCACCCGGCGGAATCCCATGACGATGTGGTACAAGCCCCAACAGAAGTTGAGCGTGAGAAACACATAGCAGGCGTCGCCCGCCATCTTGGCCAGATCGTTAAAGCTCATGCAAACGCCTTCCTCGAGAAGCCGGCGCGTGACGGCGGCGGCGCGTCCGCACGCGAGCTCGGCGCGGCGGAGCGAGATTCTGTTCCCAGTGCTAGATTAACCGCGGCGAAGGGCTGGGGGCAAGTAACTCGGGGCTGATGCACGTGTTTCTTGCGGGCGATGCCTGGAACGGGTTACGGCGGCGGCGTATTCTCAAGACTCCAGAAGCGCTCCGCTGCGGCGCCTACGGCGGGGACTACCGCCCTGCGCTCGGTCGCCACCGGCGACCGTGCTCGGTTGCTCCATCCGCGTCGCGGCTAAACGTTGGACTCCTGCCCCCTGTCACCTGACTCCTTCCCCCACTCATGCCTCTCACGCTCCGTCCCGCCGACAAGTGCATGTTCGACGCCGTCGCCCTTGGCGAGGTGATGCTCCGACTCGATCCGGGCGAGGGCCGGATTCGCACGGCACGCAGCTTCCGCGCCTGGGAAGGCGGCGGCGAGTACAACGTCGCCCGCGGGCTGCGGCGGTGCTTTGGGCTCCGCACGGCGATTGTTTCGGCGTTTGCCGACAACGACGTCGGCCGGCTCGTCGAGGATTTTATGCTGCAGGGCGGCGTGGACACGCGGTTCCTGCAGTGGCGGCCCTACGATGGCGTTGGACGCACGGTGCGTAACGGACTCAACTTCACCGAGCGCGGGTTCGGCGTCCGCGGCGCCGTCGGCGTGTCCGATCGCGGGCTCACCGCTGCGAGCCAGCTTAAGAAGGGCGACGTCGATTGGGACGCGGTCTTCAAGACTTCAGGCGCCCGCTGGTTTCACACGGGCGGCATCTTTGCGGCGCTCTCCGACACGACCGCCGAGGTCGTCGCGGAAGCGTGCACGAAGGCCCGCGAGCATGGCGTGATCGTGTCGTATGACCTCAACTACCGGCCGAGCTTGTGGAAGAGCATCGGCGGTCATGCTCAGGCCCAGAAGGTGAACCGGCGCATCGCCCCCTTGGTCGATGTCATGCTCGGCAACGAAGAGGATTTTACCGCCTGCCTGGGGCTCGAAGTCCCCGGCGCGAACGCCGCACTCACGGGGCATGACGAAGGCAACTTTCGCCGCATGATCGAGTCGGCCGTCGCGGCGTATCCCAACTTCCAAGTCGTGGCCACAACGCTCCGCGAAGTGAAGAGCGCCACGCGCAACGATTGGAGCGCCGTCTGCTGGCACGCGGGCGAGTTCGTCTCCGCGCGCCGCCGGCCCGACCTTGAGATTCTCGACCGCGTCGGCGGCGGCGA
>JANOIK010001143.1:0-1817 GCA_031407585.1 Planctomycetota bacterium
CTGCCCTTTCCGAGTGGAACAATGTGGTTGGTGCCGAGTGGGCCGCACGCCAGCTCCAGGAGGGCACGAGCGTGCCCGAGCTGCGCCAGTGGCGCTTCAATGCGATCACGACCTACAACTTCGACTCGGGTCGCCTGAACGGCGTGTACGTCGGTGGTGGTTTGCGTTGGCAGGACAAGATCATCATCGGCTACCCGCCGCTCATCGGTGCGACCCCGCAGGAAGTCAGCTTCGACATCGCCAACCCGTATTACGGGCCCAACGAGACGAATATCGACTTCTGGATCGGCTACAACCGACGGATTGCCGACCGGTTTGAATGGCAGATCCAGCTCAACGTCCGCAATGCGTTCGAGAACGATGGTCTGATTCCGATCACGGCGCAACCGGACGGTACGCCAGCCGGCTATCGCATCGCACCGGCGCAGGTCCTCTCGCTGTCAAATACGTTCAAGTTCTAGGAACAGGCACGAGACCTGAAGCTCACTTCAACGCCCCCGGCTCACGCCGGGGGCGTTTTTTTGTTCGGTGTAATGCCAACACGCCAGGTGTCTCAGATTGTGCACGCCAGCTCGGTGGGTAGGGCGGGGACTGTTCCCCGCCGTTGAAAGCCCGCAGTGGGACGCAGTGCGGACGGAGTCCGCGCCCTACCACCTGATTCCAAGACTCTCGGGATCTTGGTATCAAAGCTGCCGCAGAATTTCCCGACAATGCTCCGCCGTCGTGGTATTATTGGAGCGTTCGGCGAGAGTTGCACCTTCCGTCAAGATGCGGCGTGCGTCGTCGTGGCGGCGCAGGTGCGCGTAGACCTGCCCGAGAAAGAGCGAGGCCTGCGCCACGTCCGGCTTCAACCGGTGATACGCTTCGAGCGGGGTCAGCGCGTCTGCGAATCGACCTTGCACCATCAGCAGCACGCCAAGGTTCGCCTGAAGCTCAGCCTCTTCGGGATCGACCGCCACACCTTCGCGATAGTGACGCTCAGCCGCAGCGTAGTCTTTGCTTTTCTCCGCGGCCTCGCCTTTGCGCAGATACCAGATGCCGAGGAGCTGGCGCGCGCGCGGCATGCCCGGATGCGCTTCGTAGAGGGGATGCAGGTACCTGGCGGCGGCGTCCAACCGGCCCGCTTCGAGGTCGAGCTGTCCAAGCAGCACCAGGCTCTTGGGAAAAGTAGGTTGCAACGTGAGCGATCGCTCGAGGTGGACACGACCCTCGCTCTCGCGCCCGGTCGCCAGGAGAGCGAGCGCGAGGTTGAAGTTCGTGTTGACGTCGTTGGGATTCAACGCGAGCGCGCCGCGGAAGGCAGCGATCGCTTCCTCGGGACGGCCCAGGTCGCCAAACGCGACGCCGATCGCGTCGTGAATCTCGAATGCGTTGGGCAGTCTGGCCAGCCCTTCGCGCGCGACGGCGAGCGCTTTTTCCGGCTCGTGCAGTTCGCGGTAGGCATGGCTGAGATTGACGTAAGTGAGCGGCGCCGGGTTCGCCGACGTGGACGTTTTCAAATCGATGCCGCGTCGGAAGGCGTCGCGCGCCAGAGCGAACTCGCCGGTCTTCAGATAAAGATCCCCGAGGATCGTGTGCGCTTCGGCGGATTCCGGTGCGAGTTCGACGGCGCGCTCGAGTAGCTTCCGACCGCGGTCGCCCTGCTCGGTCTGGAACTGGATCGTGGCGAGCAGGCGCATCCGTTCGGGATCGAGGCACCAGGCATTGAGTTCAGTCAGCCATGGGTCGATCGGCTCAGGCACCCGGCCGGCTTCGCGGCCGAGCCAGCGATGACGGGTGGCTGCCTTCTCATCGCCGTCGGCGGCGAGGATTTCGGC
>JANOIK010001149.1:0-7068 GCA_031407585.1 Planctomycetota bacterium
CCCATGCGGGTCATGATCCGCATGTTGACGACGACGTAGGGCGAGTCCGAAATCTCGATGCCGATGTGCGCGATCGGCGAACCGACGGGGCCCATGCTGAAGGGGATGACGTACATCGTGCGGCCCTTCATGCAGCCGTCGAACTTCGGCTGCAGGATGGCCTTCATCTTGTCCGGGGCCATCCAGTTGTTGGTGGGGCCGGCGTCACTCTCCTTGAGCGAGCAGATGTAGGTGCGATCCTCGACGCGGGCGACGTCGCTGGGATGGCTGCGGGCGAGGAAGCTGTTCGGCCGCAGCTCGGGGTTGAGCCGGATGAACGTGCCGCCGTCGACCATCTCCTCGCAGATTCGGTCGTACTCTTCCTGCGAGCCGTTGCACCAAACGACTTCGGTGGGCTTGCAGAGGGCGGCCATCTCCTCAACCCAGGCGACGAGGTCTTTGTGTTTGGTGGGAACGGCGGGTTGAGCTTCGGTTTGAGCGGCCACGGGAGAAACTCCTTTGAGCTCGCGAATGATCGGTGCGTGATGGAAAGCTTGCCGCCTGGTGGATCGTTAATTTTGAGGGGTTGGATGGGTGGTGGAAAGGGGCGCTGGAGGGTTCAGGGTTCAGAGGGAATTGTGGAACGATGTGCGGAGGGGGCATTCCAAAATTCGTTCCGGATGTTGGGTTTTCCCGAGGGTTCTTCGAGGTCGGCTGGAATATTGGAACGACGCTTTTCGGCGTGAGGTTGTCGGAAGTTCGAGAATTGTCGTGTGGAATTTTGTAGCGATTTCCCGAGAACTCGATGCACCGTTGCAAAATTCATGAATTTTGCAACGGTGCGCGCGGGCGCGGCTCGGGAAACGCCGGGCGCGGCGACGATGCAGGCGTTCAAAATTGATCGCATTTTGGTAATTCCTGCTCGCAGAGGCGTGCGCGTTGGCAGTCATCGAACTGAGGACGAGCCGTTGGCGTGAGCTGAGTATCGCCGCGGGCGTTTGTGTACTAGTGTACACGATTTGAGGCTCGGTGTCAAGGGGTGGATTTGGGCCAGGGAGGGGATTCACCACGGAGGACACAGAGGGGGAGGGACTTAACCACGAAAAGGGCGAAAGGCACGAAAGGGGATTTCACCACGACGAGCACGACGGCACGACGAAGACTGGGGAAAGAGGAACTGCGGGTGGCTCAGGTTGCCGTCGGCGGCTACCTGGGCGGCGCAGTCGCGGGAGGTTTTTCGCTGTGCGGATTGCGCGGCAGGTAACCTCCTGTCGCTGGGGCGACCCCGGTAGGCGAGTATGCCAAGTGAAGGCTCCGGCGCGTGGGAGCCCCCGGTTTGAAGAACCGGGGGCTAAATGTATCCAGGTTGGTGGAGATTGGTTATATTGGAACACGGCTCGCTGATGGCGAATTGCCGCTTTTCATTTGGGTTTCTTGCACAGGCGCGACTCCATGCCGCAGCCACGACGCTCTTCCCACCGCAGAATCGCGCGGCCGCTTGCGCGCGGGCTACGGTTCGAGCCGCTTGAGCCGCGGATGCTGTTGGCGGCCGATTTTGGCGATGCGCCCTTGCCGTACCCGGCGGCGAGCCACGAAGCGCTCGGCCCGACGCTGGGGTCGCTCCGCGATACGGAAGCGGCGAGCCAGCCGACGGCGAATGCCGATGGCGATGGGGCCGACGATGACGGCGTGACGTTCGGCGCGCTGCGCGTGGGCCAGCTCGGCGCCACGGTTACGGTGAACGTGCAGAATGCGCCCAGCGAGGCGAGGCTCGATGCGTGGATTGACTTCAACGGCGATGGCAACTGGGGCGGCGCGGGCGAGCATGTCTTCGCAAATCGATCGGTCGCCGAAGGCGACAACACGCTGACATTTGACGTGCCGACGTCGTCTTTCGCTGGGACTCTCTACGCGCGGTTCCGAGTAAGCACGGCCGGCTTTTCGGCCATCGCGGGCAACGCAGCTGACGGCGAACTCGAGGACTACGCGATCCCACTCGCCGCGCCGCCTGCCGGAACGGGGACATTCGCTCCGGCTCAAAACAGCGCCACGCTGAATCTAAACGGCGTGTACCTGCCGATCAACATGGCGACGGCGGACATCGACCAAGACGGCGATCTCGACTTCCTGCTGACTGGACCAGAGCGCGAATCGATCGCGTGGTACGAGAACCATGGCGGCGGCTTTTTCGGCGCGCACATCGTCGCCGCAGGCATCACCAGTTCGGTGACCGTCAGCCCTGCCGACATCGACGACGACGGCGACGTCGACATTCTCGCGGCGCAGTCCAACATTGACCGCGTCATGTGGTACGAGAACGACGGCGATCAGAATTTCACGCTGCGCATCGTGACGACGACCGCCGACGGCGCGTATTCGGCAACCGCGACGGACATGGACGGCGACGGCGACCAGGATGTCTTGGTCGCGTCGTCCAACGACAACACCGTCGCCTGGTACGAGAACAACGGAGCCGAGTCTTTCAGCAAGCGCGTCGTTGCGACCACGTTCACGAGCCCGCAGCACGTCAGAGCGGCCGACATGGATCGCGACGGCGATCTCGACATTGTCGCCTCGTCGTCGGGCCGCGTATCCTGGTTCGAGAATAACGGCTCGCAGGCATTCACGACCCGTAATGTGTACTCCGGCGGCGGGACGGGCGGCGGCGCGCCCACGTTGATCGACCTCGATCGAGACGGAGACATCGACATCGTCGCCAACGTTGGAAGCACAATTTCGCGGTTCGACAACAACAACGGCGATCAGTTCTTCACGCAGTCGACCATTAGCAGCGGCTCGAGCCAATCGACCACGGCCGCCGACATGGACGGCGATGGGGACATCGATCTGCTTTCGAATATTGGTTCCATCGTCAATTGGCACCGCAACAACGGCAACCAGGTCTTCACACGCGTGACCCTCGGCACCCTGGAGGCAACCGTCAGCGCGGTTATTCCTGGCGATTTCGACGGCGACGGATTCTTCGATATCGTCTCGTTCACGCAATTCACCAAACTGTCGTTCCGTCAGCAGGTCGTTGCCTCGGACTACGGCGACGCGCCGGCGCCGTACCTGACGACGTTGGCCGAGACGGGGGCGCGACATCGGGCCGTCGGGCCACGATTGGGGGCGGGGCGGGACGTCGATGCGAACGGCGTCCACTCCGCAGGCGCGGCGAGCGACGGTCCGGACGACGACGGCGTGGCGTTTGCCGCGGTACAGGTCGGGGAATCGGACGCCACAGTGACGGTGAATGTGCAGGACGCGCCGGCCGGCGCCCGGGTGGACGCGTGGATCGACTTCAACGGGGACGGCAATTGGGGCGGCGCCGGCGAGCACATCGTCGCCCATGTGGCGGTTGCTCAGGGCGACAACGTGTTGTCGTTCGACGTGCCGGCGACGGCAGTAAGCGGCGTCACGTACGCACGGATCCGGCTCAGCACGGCCGGCGGCCTAGGTCCGCTTGGGCCAGCGCCGGACGGAGAGGTGGAGGATTACGCGGTGACCATCAGCGCGCCCAATCTGGGCAGCGAGTTGTTCGCAGCGGGTCAAACCATCACTTCTGGCTCGCCGATAACTACGTCGCTACGTTCGGCCGACCTCGATGGGGATGGGGACGTTGACATTATCGCGACGCAGGCGGCTAGCGCGGGCCTGGTGTGGCACGAGAACACCGGCGGCTCGTTCGTGACGCACGTGATCGTCGCGAACTTCGGCGGAGACGTGGTATCGCTCGATGTCGCCGATCTCGACAGCGACGGCGATCTCGACATCGTGGCTGCCATCGGAAACTTCCGCGTTGACTGGTACGAAAACAACGGCGCTCAGAATTTTACGCAACACTCCCAAGTCGCGGCCACAGCCACTGCGAACACGGTCTTTGCGGTCGACGTCAACGGCGACGGGCGTCTCGACATCGTGACCACCTATCGCGATTCCGGGACCCAAATGGGCGTCTGGTACGAGAACAACGGCCATCAGCAGTTCGCGGCCCGCGCGTTCGGGCAGCCGACGATCGGCTTTGTTCAGGTCACGCCCGTGGACCTCGACCGCGACGGGAGCATGGACATCATCACGTCAGGGACCGCCGTGGAATGGTTCCTCGGAAGCAGCGGCCAATTTAATAAGGTCGTGATTGCACAGAAGGCGACGTCCGAAATTCTGGCCGGCGACGTCGATCGCGACGGCGACCTTGATTTGGTGACGATGATCGGCGGCAATGTGACGATGCTGGTCAACAACGGCGCTGGCGCTTTTACAGAATCGGTGGTGGGGGTCGTGCTTGCTGGGCTTCCAGGAACCTTTGTGCGGTCGCCGCTCGCGCTGGCCGACGCCGATGGCGATGGTGATCTGGATATTCTCGCGGCGACGAGCGGCCAGGCGCCAATCGTCTTCGAGAATCTGGGGACCGGCGGCGTCTTCAGGCGTCTGGTTTCCGCGGACAGTTTGGCGGGGCGCGCCGTCGCGTGGGCCGACGTCGACGGCGACGGGCGACAGGATGTCGTGGCGTCGCTCAGCGATGGCAGCGTGCGGTGGTACGCGGGAATCGGCGCCGCGGCGCCCGATTTTGGCGACGCACCCGCGCCTTATCCC
Organism: Planctomycetota bacterium; assembly: GCA_031407585.1. Lineage (GTDB taxonomy): Bacteria > Planctomycetota > Planctomycetia > Pirellulales > Lacipirellulaceae > Lacipirellula. The sequence continues at coordinate 4,573 of JANOIK010001149.1, forward strand.
ACCGCACTGGCCGACAACGGCGTCTGGCATGCGGCCGCGGGGCCGCGTTTGGGGGCGCTGCGCGACGCGGAATCCGCTGGCCAGCCGACGGCCGGCGCTGATGGCGACGGCGCTGATGACGACGGCGTTGTCTTTGGTGCGATGAGGGCGGGCGACGCGGCGGTCGATGTGACCGTCAATGTTCAAGATGCACCGGCGGGCGCCCGCTTGAGTGCGTGGATCGACTTCAACGGTGACGGGTCGTGGGGCGGCGCCCGCGAGGAGGTGATCGCCAACGCGTCCGTCGTCGCGGGAGACAATGCGTTCTCGATTTCGATTCCGGCGTCGATCGCGACGGGGACGGTCTATGCCCGATTTCGCTTGAGCACTTCGGGCGGCTTGCGCCCGACTGGCGTCGCGGCGGACGGCGAGATGGAGGATTACGCTGTTTCGATCCTATCTCCAGAGAACGCGACGGCGGAGTATCCGGCGTTTCTGTCTTCGTTTGGCCGAGGGCAGAATACGCTGCACATCGTGGACATGGACCGCGACGGGGATCTCGACGCCGTGACCGACGCGGCGAATAGCCCTCCCCATCTGCTATGGTACGAAAATCTGGGTGATGGCGGTTTTCTAGAACACCCCCTTTGGAACGCCACTGGCGGGATTTCGGACGTCATGCCGATCGATCTCGATCGCGACGGCGACATGGATTTTGTCGCCATCGAATCCAATCGCCTGGCTTGGTACGAGAACAACGGTGAGCAATCGTTCCGGCGCCGACAGATTGTCAGCTCGATTGGCAGTTCGTCGAACGCCTGCCTGGACGCGGCCGATGCGGACGGCGATGGCGACGTCGATTTGCTCGTAGGGAATTCTGGCTCGTTGCAGTGGTTTATCAACGACGGGCAGCAAGGCTTTATCCTCCAGAATATGCGGCCTGGAGAGTCCGCCGTGTTGGCGGCAGAGGTCGAGGCGGTCGACCTGGACGGCGACGGCGACATGGACGTGCTGGCGGCCTACGGCGGGGGTACGGCTTTGACATGGTTCGAGCGCGACGGCGCCGGCGGCTACATCTCGCGCCAGATTGCGGCCGGCCCGACCGGCGAAATCATGCCGGTCGATCTCGATCGCGACGGCGACATGGATATTGTGGCGCGGATCGACGGCGACGAGGTGTGGTTTGAGCAAAATGGCGGGGCGTTCGTTCGACACTTGATCTGGAATGGATCGTACGCGTTGAGCGCCAAGGACCAACTGGCGGTGGGGGACCTGGACGGCGACGGGGATTTGGACCTCGTTTCGGTCGACATGCAGCGCCCGCGATTGATGCTTAACGACGGAGACGAGAATTTCTCGTCGACGCCGATCGGTCCGCCGGTGTCGCAGTCGGCGCCGGCCATTGAGAATCGCTCGTTGGAAATTGCGGACATCAATGGCGACGGCGACTTGGAAGTGCTCGTCACGACGGCCTCCGGCAGCGGTTGGTACGAAGCGCTGCCGCTGGGCGACTACGACCGCAATGGGCGCGTCGAGCAGGCCGATCGCGATTTGTGGGAGCAGACCAATGGGCAGACCGTCGGCACGGCGGGCGCGGGCGCGGACGGAGACTGCAGCGGCACGATCGACGAGGACGACCTAGCCGTGTGGGAGGCGCACCAGGGAGATGCGTTGATCCCTCGCGTGATTGCGGCCAACGCGCTCGGCGATAATCCCACTGCCCGCGAGAGGATTGACGGGGACGATTTGCTCGCGTGGCAGCGGACGCTGGGGACGGTGACGTCGCCCGGTTGGTGGAACGACTGGGATTTCAGCGGCGTTGTCGACGCGGGCGATCTTGAGGTTTGGCGGCGGCAGTTTGGTGCGGGATTGATCCCAAATATCGCGTGGATTAACTCCGTCGAGGCGGCGGCCGAGCCGGCGATAGCTGCCAACGTGGTGGCGGCCGATGAGGGCGCCGAGCTGGAAGCGGTCGGTGACGGCGCGCCCGCGGGCCAGGGAAGCGCGATTGGCGCGGAGCCGCAACATGCCGCCGTGCGCGATGCGGTGTTTGCGGCGGGCGATTGCTTCAGCTTGTTCGCGGCGAGCGAGCAGCGGCCGGCGCGGCGGGGACGCGGGGTTCGAAGCGGAGGTCGGCCCTTCTAGGCTGACGGGCGTTACGATGTGGCAACGCGCTCCGGCGGGGCGTGTCAGGCTGGAAAGCCTGACTTACGGAGAGGGAACCCGACGAAGCTTGCAGCTTCGGTTTACGCGAGGCGGACGGGGTCGCGTTCCGTGCGGCTGGGCCAGACTTCGACTCCCGGCAGTTGGTCGGTGAGGTAGTCGGCCAGGGAGAGCAGCGCGAAGCGTTCGCTCGCGAAGTGGCCGGCGAGGACCACGCCGACTTCGCGCGCCTTGGCTTCGAGGCAGGTGTGGAAGTTCAGCTCGCCCGTGACCAGGGCGTCGCAGCCGGCGGCGATTGCGGAATCCAGCAGCGAGCCGCCGCTGCCGCAGGCGATCGCGACGTGCGCGATCGAT
>JANOIK010001190.1:0-1808 GCA_031407585.1 Planctomycetota bacterium
CGACCCGGCGTCCTGCGGGGCGCTGCCCACGGCGTCGACCAGCGTGACGCTGGCGAACGGCGCGCCGCTGGCGGCGAGCTCGGCGAGGCGTTCGATGAATCCGTGAGGGGTGGGCATTGAGGTAAGGCTGGAGACTGTAGGTCGGACGGGAGGGAAAGCTGGTTAGTCTGCGCGGCGACTTTTGAATTTTGTACGCATTTGCCGGGAATCCCAATGACCGTTCCAAAATTGGTGGATTTTGGACGGCGAATCGCTCGGATGCTTCGGGTTTTCTCGAGTGGAGGAGTCTTTGAGTGTTCCAAAAATCAAGGGATTATGGTGAAAACGGGCTGCAGGCGTGGGGCGGCCGCGTAGGTCTGGACTCTTCCGCGATGCGCGCACCATTTGTATCATCTGTACACTAGCAAAGCGCGCGGCCCATTTCAAGCCGGGCGCGGCCAGATTTTGAAGAAATGTGGGAAAAGGCTCGCGCAGAGACGCCGAGGGCCGAAGAGTTGGGGGGAAGGGAAGGGCCCCGCAGCCAGCCGCAATTTCGGCCGGCTACTTTCGTACGACCGTGACCGGAACATCCGCCTGGCGAATGAGATTGTCGGCGACGCTGCCCAAAAACGCTTTGCCCAGGCGGCTGCGGCCGTGCGTGCCCACGACAATGTGGTCGACGCCGTGCTTCTCGGCATAGTCGACGATTTCGACCGAAGGCCGGCCCTCGGCAACCACCGTGACAACGTCGGGTCGCGGCTCGGGGAGGGCGGCGACGGCTTGTGCAAGCTTCTCGCGGGCTGCTGCGCGAAGGCGGTCAAAGGCCCCGCCGGGCCCGCGCTCCGCTTCGTCGGCGGCCCGCGAAAGGTACTCGATTGCGTCGAGCCCGAGGAGCGTTTCGTTGATTTTCTCGGCGAAGATGACGTGGAGGAGCGTGATCTTGGCTCCGCTGAGTTTGGCGACCGCTGCGGCATGGGCCAGAGCGGCGGCGGCGGTTTCGCTGAAGTCGGTGGCGACGAGGATATGTTTCATGGCGACGGCCTTGTGATGAGTGGTGAGACGCCTCCTAGTGTATCGCGCCCTGGGAGTGGCGGCCAAATCGCGCGGACGTCTCACGCCAAGACGCAAGGAACCAACGAAGAAGGGGATCAAGAAACCACGAATTGCACGAATAGCACGAATGAAAGTGGTAAGCCGGAGGAGCAAGGAATGGCTCACGGCACATCGAACTTCGCAATCTTCTTTACCCCATTCGTGTCATTCGTGGCTTAAGTCTCCCCTTTTGCGTACTTTGCGCCTCAGCGTGAGTCACTCCGGCGCGTCGACGCGATGCGGGGCGAGGAGCTGGTCGCGGTTGTGGGCCTTGGCGCCGGTGATGGTGAGGAACGGGTGGAGGGCGCTCATGGGGGCGTCGGGGGAGAGGGCCCAGACTTGGCCGTCGGCGAAAAGGACGTGGAGCCGGTCTGGGAGCAGGCCGTGGAGGTGGTCGCCGATGCGGCCGGTGTAGGCGAGAAGTTCGGCGACGTTGTAGTCGCCGGGTTGCATCCAGTGGGTTTTGGAGTCGGCGACTTCGATGATGATTATGAGAGAATGCGGCAGCTCATCGTACTTCAATTCGGCGTTCGGATCGAAAGCCGTGTCTGAGCCAAATACGCCGAAGACGTGGGTTGCCGTTTCGAGTTGTCCCAAACTCGTCGCCATGAATTCGGCCTTGCCGTAGGCGAGATTCCCTGGCGAGTTCCAAGGGGCGCTGTAGTCTGGGGTTGGAGGCGGCGGGGGCGGGCCCCCCATACCGCACCATTCGCGTTGCATTGGCTGAGAGATTTGGA
>JANOIK010001207.1:0-1685 GCA_031407585.1 Planctomycetota bacterium
CGACCCGGCGAGTCGCCTACGTTCAAGGGCATCCGCTCGGACAAGCTCTTCGACAAGCTCAACTTTTTGTCGCTGATGCTCGCCCTATTCTGCGGCACGGCTTCGCTGCCGCACATTCTGATCCGCTTCTACACGGTGAAGGACGAGGCCGCGGCCCGTAAGAGCACGATCGTCGGCATCGCGTGCATCGGGTTTTTCTACGTGCTGACGCTGTACCTGGGCCTGGGCGCCATGACGAGCGGATCGCTCGACCCCACGGACTCGAACATGGCGGCGCCGCTCCTGGCCCGCAGCATGAGCGAACTGTTGTTCGCCATGATCTCGGCAATCGCGTTTACCACGGTGCTGGGCACGGTGAGCGGACTGATCCTCGCGTCCGCCGGCGCCGTGACGCACGACCTCATCGAAAGCATCGGCTCGATTCATCTCACGGATCACCAGCGCGTGCGCATCGCGAAGATCGCGTCAGTCGTCGTCGGCGTCGTGGCGATCGTGCTGGGCATCTTGTTCAAGCAGCTCAACGTGAGCTACCTCGTGGGCTGGGCGTTCAGCGTGGCCGCCAGTGCGAACCTGCCGGCGCTGGTGATGCTCCTGTTTTGGAAACGCACGACTCGGCAGGGCATCATCGCGGCGATCCTCGTCGGCATGGCCAGCTCGCTGGCGTGGATTCTTCTGAGCGGCGAGACGTTCGATAAGGTTTATGGCTTGCCCGCGGCGGATGCGCCGATGCCGTTCAGCCAACCTGGGATTGTGACGATCCCGTTGGGATTCGTAACGCTGATCGTGGCGTCGCTGCTGACGCGGCCTCAAGCTGATCCATCTGCTTAACCTCTTGTCCTTGATCTGCGGATCTCACGCAAAGGCGCAAAGGCGCTAAGGAAGAACGCAAAGAGGACGGGATAAAAGTAGGATGGTCGCAATCTTTGGAATGATCTGATTTCTTTCTGCTTTGCGTCTTCCTTTGCGCCTTAGCGCCTTTGCGAGAGGTCTTTACTTGCAGCTAAGCGATTCATCATCGTTAGAAGTTGAACGCGGCACGCTGGGCCTGTGGGACGCGGTGAGCCTGGTCGTTGGCATCGTCGTGGGCACGGCGATCTTTCGCAGCTCGACGTTGGTGTTTGCGAACACGGCTGGGCCGTGGCAAGCGCTGGGCGCGTGGGCGCTCGGGGGCGTGCTCTCGCTGATCGGCGCCTTTTGCTACGTGGAACTGGCCTCGGCCTATCCCCGCGCGGGCGGCGACTACGAGTACCTCACTCGTGCGTATGGGCGTTGGGCCGGGTTTCTTTTTGGCTGGGCGCAGCTCACGCTGGTGTTTACTAGCAATGTCGGCGCGATGGCGTTTGCGTTCGGCGACTACGGCGTGCGACTGTTCGGGCTGCCTGCCGGCGCCGTCGTGTGGCTCGCCGCCGCGGCTATTGTGGCGATGACCTTGCTCAACGCTTGGACCGTGACTGCGGGTAAGTGGACGCAGAATCTGCTGACGGTGGCGAAGGTGCTTGGCTTGGGGGCGGTCGTTCTCGCAGGCGCGTGGCGAGCCGGGGCGTCCTCGGCGGCGGCGCGCGAGGGCGCCGAGTCTGTTGTGGCGCCCCCGGCCGCTGAAGCGGCCTCGCCGGGGGGAGATGGGGCTGGGATTTCGTTTGGGCTGGCGATGGTGTTTGTGTTGTACGCCTACGGCGGATGGAACG
>JANOIK010001271.1:0-3416 GCA_031407585.1 Planctomycetota bacterium
CGCAGACTGCGGTTGCGACTGCCAGTTCTCGGCGGCTTGGTTCGGGCCAATGAGCGTTCATGGTCAGACTCCTCCCAAAGTGAAGCGGTAACGGTAGAACGGACTCCGCGCGAGGTCGGCCGGCTCGGTGAGCCGATCGGCCAGGTGCGGTACGGGGTCGACGCCGCCGCCCAAGCGGTCGGCCATCGTCGAGGCCTGCGAACAAAACGGCGGCTGGTCGGTCACTCGCTTGTCATCGCTGTCGGGCCGGACCAGGCAGCGCACGAGCGGCAGGTGCCGCAGCGCCGCCTGGAGGATCCCGATGTAGCCGTAATCGCAGCCCGCCAGCCGCCGCATAAAGCGCACGGCGCCGCGGCGGTCGTATTCGCGCCAGCGGTTCGACGGGTTCACCTCGAACACGTCGATCAAGCCGGGAAAACGGCGGACCTGGCTTTCGAGCGTCACGGCCCGGCCGCCACGCAGCTCGCGCACCTCGCAGCAGAACAGGTCGTTGCCCCACCACACGGCGCGGGCCGCGTGCGTGTAGTCGCTGCGCCCTGCGACGCCGATCATGCGGGCGACGGCCCCACGGCCGCGGAATAGCAGGAGATCGCCGTCGCGGATATCGGCAACGGCCTCGGTAAGTGTGACGTGACAACGCATGGTGGTGAGTAAGTGAGTAGGTGAGTGAGTGGTGGGAGCGTGGGTGATGCTTCCGTCGGGGCATAAAAAAAGCCCGGCGTCGGTCCGAAGACCGGCGTCGGGCTTTCGCGGATAGCGTCCCGGTGGGGACGCCTCCGCTTGATGCCTCAGCAATTAACTTACATGTACAACTCTATACGATGTCCTGGCACAATTTCTACTACCTTGAAAAAGATTTCCGGAAAAAGTTTTGGAGCGCGGCAAAGTTGATTCGCGCGTCTTGACGAGCGCGCAGAATTGGGCCACGCGACGGAGAATAATTCTCTCCGTTCCCCTCCCCTTGAGGGGGAAGGGTTAGGGGAGGGGTGAAGAAGTGGGTACACGCGCAGCGGCGCCAACATTCAAGACGTGTACCAGCTTCGTCCCCCCTCCCCAACCCTCCCCTCAAGGGGGAAGGAGCCGGAGGGTCTAAGATATAGTGTTCAGCGAGCAAGGCCGCCGCGGCGGGCGATGCCGCCGGCGTAGTCGCGCTCGTAGATGCTGAACTCCGCGAACACTGGGAAGTGATCGGACACGAGCTCGGCGTCGGCCTGCGTGAGATTGGCCTGCCGCACCAGGTCGAACACGCCGCTCTTGCCGGCGTACTCGGAGGTCGACGGGCCGTGCACCAGAATGTTGTCGTACAGGGCGTTCTGCCGCGTGTTGGTGAACACGCCGCGGATGAGCGGTCGCATGTCGGGGATCTGCCCCAGGCGGCCGAGGTGCATGTCGTCCGCGTTGAAATCGCCCAGCATGATCACGTCGTCCTCGTTGACACCCGTGCGGCGCACCACGCGATACACTTCAGCCAACGCGTCCAGCTCGCCGCGGAGCGCGCTCGCCGGGTCGGGAGTCGTGTGCACGTTGATGAGCGTGAAGGTGAACGCCACATCGGGGTTCGTTTTCGTGGAAAACGACGCCACGAAGGGCTCGCGCTCGAGCAGGTTGTCGGGATCACCCACCGTGTAGACGCTCGTGGGACTGCAGTAGACCCGATCTGTGTCGTACAGATACGCAAACTGCTCGGTCTGCGTGCTGTCGCCCACGCGCACGCCGATCTGATGGGCATAGTGCCGGCCCGTGCTGTTCACCAGCCGCAGGAAGTTTGGAATGAATGAATCGTCCTGCGTACGAATCTCTTGGATGGCGACGACTTCGTACTGGCAAACGATCGCCGCCAACGCCCTCATGACGGGCTCTTTCGACGCCTTGGTTGTGCCGAAGACTTCGATGTTGAACGACGCGATCTTGATCGTGGGGCCGAATTCGCCCGGGGGCGCCGTGGGGCCAGTCGCAGTGGTGGGCATCAACGGCGGCTGGCCGCCCGTCGTGGTCGGCTGCGACGCGGTCTGCGGCCAGTTGAACGCGCCGCCGGAGTTCCAAGAGCTGCCCTGTTGCGCGGCTGGGTCTGTCGTCTGCGCGAGCTGATCGAGCCCGCCGCCGCTCAGAAACATCCAGGCGAGTCCGCCCAACACGCCGAGCGTGGCGAGTGACAAGATGCGTTGCACCGGAGCGCTCCTTCCGTGGGCGCGAGTGAAACGTAGACGAAGCTGCCAGCTTCGTTCCGTCCCAGCCGTCGATGATTGGCGTAACGAAGCTGGCGGCTTCGTCTACGGGGCGGGGAGAATAGCGGACGGGGGAAGGCTGGGCCAGAGAGATATGGAATGACTCCTCTGTTCCCCTCCCCTTGAGGGGGAGGGGTTAGGGGAGGGGTGGGGCAGCAGGTCGTCGCGCTGCCACTGTTAGCCGCCCATGCGTGTACCCGCTTCAAACCCCCTCCCTAGCCCTCCCCTCAAGGGGGAGGGGACCGGAAGAGATGGTGCGAGGCGGTCTCTGCTAGCGTCGCGCGTGCTCGACCAGATGGCCGATCTCGGGCAGGATGAGCTGCTCCATGGCCAGCCGTACGGCGGGCGTGGAGCCCGGCATCAGCAGCACGACCGTGTTGCCAACGACTCCGCCGATAGCGCGACTGAGCATCGCGGCGGCGCCGATTTGCTGATAGCTCAGCATGCGAAACAGTTCGCCGAAGCCGGGCAGCTCCTTGGTGAAGAGTCCGCGCAAGGCCTCGGGCGTTTGATCGCGCGAGGCGATGCCGGTGCCGCCGGTGATAAGCACGGCGGCGACCGCTTGATCCGAGGCGAGCGTCTGCACGGCGACGGCGACCTCGGCAGGCTCGTCGCGGACGAGCATTCGAACCGCGACCGTGTGTCCCGCTGCTTCGAGCAATTCGACGATCGTGTTGCCGCTGCGATCGTCGGCTAACGTGCGGGTGTCGCTCACGGTCACGACGGCGCAAGGGACGCTGGGGGGCGCCGCGGCTTGGTGCTCTTTCGCTGAGGGGCTGTCGTAGCAGGACATGGGGAGGACGTTCTTGTCGAAGGTAACGAATAAACCGAGTACCCGCTTCTTCCCCCCTCCCCAGCCCTCCCCGCCGAGGGGAGGGGGCCGGAGATTGCAGGGGAAGTACGCGATTGGGCGTGGCCGCCAGTATAATGGAACGGTTGCAACAAGTTGACCCGCGCGGTGATTTCTTTGGCCCGACTCTCGCTACTCGCGGCGACGATGATCTTCCTTGCGGGCGCCGTTGCGCGCTCGCGGGCTGACATTTACGAACTGAAGGACGGCGGGCAGATCGTTGGCGAATTGGTCGAGCGTTCCGAGGGCGGCGTCTATCTCATTCGCACGCCCGATGGCGTCGAGATGACGCTCGATCGCAAGCAACTCAAGCGCATCGTCGACCAGGACGAAACGGCCGT
>JANOIK010001272.1:0-2729 GCA_031407585.1 Planctomycetota bacterium
TGCCGGATCCGCGCGCGTCGTCGCGGGTGTGGCCGCTGCTCGACGCCGACGCCAACGGCCGCCTTTCGTCCGCTGAGCTGGCCGGCGCCGCCGAGCGGCTGTGGTCGCGTGACGCCAACGATGACCGCGTCATCGCGCTGGCGGAACTCGCGTCGCTGCGCGACCAGGTCGACGGCGCGGCAATCGGCTCGGCCATGCCGCGGCCGGGGGGCGGCGCGGCATCGCCCCGTCTCGCGGCGTTGCAGCTCGACGCGAAGTCGAGCATCGAGCGTCTCGACTTCGTGCTCCAGGATTTGTACGCCCCGCTGCAGGATTTGACGGCCGAGAGTTTTTCGGACTTGCCTGACCTGTTCGGCGAGCTCGACGAAACGGGCGACGACTGGGTCGAGCGCGACGAGCTGTCGCGCCTGGCCACGATCGAGCCGGCGTTGGAACTCGACGTGGCGTTTGCGGACGGTGAGGCCACGGTGACCGTTCGCAAGCATTCCAAGGCGCTCGAAGTCCTGCCGAACGCGACGCCGGAGCGCGTCGTGCTTGCTCTCGGCAAGACGCGCCTCGTCGTGTCGGCACACGACCTCGCGGCCGCGGCGGTCGGCATGGCGGAGTCCGCCCCGCCGGCGGACGACGCGATGGCAACGGCCGCGCAGCAAGCGCAAGTGGGGCTCATGATCCACGACCGCTCTGACGCGCTCTTCGACGCGCTCGACGCCAACGCCGATGGCCGACTGGGCGAGCGCGAAATCGCGGCGGCGCCGCAGCGGCTCCACGAGCGCGACGTCGATGCAGACGGCGAGCTTGCCGAAGGCGAGGCGCCGTACGCGATGGTCGTGGCGTTCTTGCGGAACGAACAGCCGGGGGCGCCGCCGTTCACGATCCCGCTCGCGACGCCCCGCGCGAAGGCCGAAGCGGCGCCGCCCGAGTGGTTTTCTCACGCCGACGCCAACGCCGACGGCGACGTAAGCCCCCGCGAATTCCTGGGCTCTGCGGAGCAGTTCGCGGCCGTCGACGCCAACGGCAATCGGTTCATCGATGCGGCGGAAGCGACCGCGACCGAGCAGCCCGATTCGCAAAAATCCGAGTGACGCGCCGGACGCCTCGGGAACGGCCGTTGGCGCGAAAAATCGAGAGATTGCGGCTGTCCGTCGAGCCCCGCCGCCCGCGGGACACGATGTGAAGGTTGGGTTATAGTAGCGTGAAGATTCTTATCGCCGGGGCGCTCGCCCCCCAGGTTCGAGGCGCCCTTCACGATGGCTCACCGCCCGCACTCTCGGTCTCGGTCCGCATCTCGCTCACGACTCCAGCAGCGCTTCCGTCGCAAACTGCGCGGGGTCGAGCTGCTCGAAGCGCGCAACCTGCTCGCGGTGGTCATCAACGAGTTCCACTACAACCCCGACAACCCGACCGAAGAGGTCGAGTTCATCGAGTTGCATAACACGGGCGCAGCCGCGGTCGATCTTTCGGGCTGGCGAATCGACGAAGCGGTGGACTTCACCTTCGCGAGCGGAGCCTCGATTGCGGCCGGCGGCTACCTGGTCGTCACGCAGAACGCGGCCGACTTTCAGGCGAAGTTCGGCTTCGCCCCCCACGGCCAGTGGGAGACGGGCGACAAGCTCTCGAACGAAGGCGAGACGATCGAACTGCTCGACGCCGCGAGCGCGCTAGTCGGCAGCGTGCCGTACACGCCCGGTTTTCCTTGGCCGACGACCGGCGACTTCGGCAGCTCGTTGGAGCTGGTGAACCCGGCGCTCGACAACAGTCTCGGCGGCAATTGGCGCTCGTCGGGCCTCACCAACGCGAGTCCGCAAACGCTCGTTGCCACGGCGCAGGCATGGCGATACCGCAAGGGAATCACCGCAAATCCGCCGTCGGTGGTCGCCAATCCGGCGCAAAACTGGAAGCTCACCGGCTTCAACGAGGCCAACGATTCGGTGGCCTGGCAGACCGGCAGCATGCCCATCGGTTACGGCGCCGGCACGACGACCGTGCTCAGCGATATGCGTCAGCAGGGTGCAACGCCCGGCTACCCGTCGATCTACCTGCGGAAGACGTTTGTCGTTTCCGGCGCCGTTCCCAGCACGCTAAAGCTGCGGGTGCGCGTCGACGACGGGGCGATCGTCTTCATCAACGGCACGCTGGTCGCGGGCCTCCACGTCAGCACGCCGAACAAGAATTACAACGACACGACCGGTCAGGCCGCCCACGACGCGGCATGGGAAGAGATCACGCTGACTGGCGCCAACGCGTACCTCGTCGCGGGTGCGAACACGATTGCGGTGCAGGTGCTGAACTCGTCGTTTACCAGCAGCGACTTGACGTTCGACCTGGAACTGAGCGTTCCGGGCGGGACCGTCGGGCCGCCGACGCCGGGAGCGATCAACTCGCTGTTCTCTACGAACACGGCGCCCACGATGCGCGACCTCGCGCAGTCGGTGCAGCAGCCCGTCGCGGGGCAGGACGTCGTCGTGTCGATGCGCGTCACTGACCCCAACGGCGTGCAGAGCGTCAGCCTGCAGTACCAAACGGTTGACGCCGGCAACTACATCCGCCTGACCGACGCCGCGTACCAGACGAGTTGGACGACCCTCACGATGCACGACGACGGCCTGGCCGGCGACGCGACGGCGGGCGACGGCGTGTTCTCGGCCATCCTGCCGGGAGCGCTGCAAACGCACCGCCGCCTGGTGCGCTACCGCGTCACGGCGACGGACACGCTCGGCGCGAGCATTCGC
>JANOIK010001334.1:0-2982 GCA_031407585.1 Planctomycetota bacterium
TACCAATGTAGTTCGCCTCGCCGTTGTCGCGACCCTAACGTTGTCGTTTGGAAATTCAGTTGCGCATGCCGCCGAAGGCGTCACGCTCGCCGTCCTCGAAGCCACCGGCCCGCACCCGGGCGAAGACGTCGAGCAATGGGGCGTCCTCGATCTCGCGATGGAGGGCAGTTCCGAAGGCAATCCGTTCGCCGACGTAACGCTCGGCGCCTCCTTCACGCCCGCCGGTTCGACGAACTCCGCCGACCCCATCAACGTCGCCGGCTTCTACGATGGCGACGGCGTCTACCGCATCCGCTTCTCGCCGCCGACGCCCGGCAACTGGACCTACAAGATCGAGTCCTCACTCGCCGAACTCGACGGCAAGACTGGCGAGTTTAGCGTCTCGCCCGCCGAGGACGACAACCATGGCCCGGTCCTCGTTCACAACACGTTCCACTTTGCGTACGCCGACGGCGAACCCTACCGGCAGATCGGCACGACCTGCTACGCCTGGACGAGCCAGCCCACGGCGCTCGAAGAGCAAACCGTCGCCACGCTCAAGGACTCGCCGTTCAACAAAATCCGCATGTGCGTCTTTCCGAAGCGCTACAACTGGAATCAGGACGAACCGCCGCTCTACGCCTTCGAGGGCACGCCGCCGAACCAGTGGGACTTCGCCCGCTTCAACCCCGAGTTCTTCCGCCACCTGGAGCAGCGCATCCTCGAGCTCCGGGACCTCGGCATCGAGGCCGATCTCATCCTGCTGCACCCGTACGACGAGGGCCACTGGGGCTTCGACCGCATGCCCGACGAGGTCGACGACCGCTACCTGCGATACGTCGTCACGCGCCTTGCCGCGTTTCGCAACGTGTGGTGGTCCATGGCCAACGAAAACGATTTCATGAAGGAGAAAGAGGAGTCCGACTGGGACCGCATGATTCAGGTGGTCCACGACGCCGATCCCTATCACCGGCTCCTCTCGATTCACAACGGCACAAAAATCTACAACCACACCAACCCGCTGCTCACCCACGCCAGCATCCAGAATGGCTCCGCGGTCGAAGAGGCGGGCCGCGCGGTGCTCTACCGCGACGTCTACCGCAAGCCCGTCGTCTTCGATGAAGTGAAGTACGAAGGCGACATCCCCAAGCGTTGGGGCAATCTCTCCGCCCAGGAGATGGTCCACCGGTTCTGGGAAGGAACGGTCGCGGGCACGTATGTCGGACACGGCGAAACCTACCTCGCCGACGACGACGTCCTCTGGTGGGCCAAGGGCGGCGTGCTGAAGGGTGAAAGTCCCGCGCGGCTCGCCTTCCTGCGCGACATCCTCAAGACCTCGCCGCCCGACGGCATCGAGCCGATCGACAAATGGCAGAACCCCGACTACGGCGGCAAAAAGGGAGAGTATTACCTGGTCTATCTCGGCAAGGACGCGCCGACCGAGTGGAAGTTTTCCATCCCCGACAAGGAGATGGTCGACGGTCTGAAGTTCCACGTGGACGTCCTCGACACGTGGAACATGACCATCGAGCCGGTCGAAGGCGACGTCATCGTAAAGCGCGTCAACGAATATTTCATGGAAGCCACCGACGGCCGCGTGATTAAACTCCCCGGCCGTCCCTACATCGCCCTCCGCATCACCCGCGTTGATGCCGAGTAGAATACGGCGCAATGGTCCGCCACGGAGGACTCGCGCCTTGCGTTAAGCCCCAACGTGGCGACGGTCAATAGCCAGGGGCGCAAGCCCCTGGTTGCCGTTGCCTACACACCCACAAAGCCCCAAAGGGGGCGACTGTAGGCATGTCAACAATCACACCATCGCCCCTTCGGGGCTCGCATTCGTTGACGCCACATTGGACCAGGGGCTTACGCCCCTGGCTATTCACCATCGGCCCGTTGGGCCTTCTGATTCTCGCACTCCCACTCCGCGCCGCCGACGTCGTCGACGTCTCAAAAAGCCCCGCCGCCGCCGTCCACGCCGTCGGCCTCGACGAAGTCCACTGGACCACCGGCTTCTGGGCCGACCGCTTCGCGACGCTCACGGACCGCTCGCTCCCCGCGATGGCGACCATCATGCGCGGCCACGAGTATAAGCCCTACCTCGAGCACTTCCAGATCGCCGCGGGCGACATCAAGGGCGAGTACCACGGCGCGCCGTTCAACGATGGCGACTTCTACAAATTCCTCGAAGCCGTAACCGCCGTGTGGGCGGTCAACCACGATCCGGAACTCGAGAAGCTCCTCAACACGTCGATCGACGCGATCGCTCGGGCCCAACGCGCCGACGGTTACATCCACACGCCCGTGCTCGTCGCCCTGAAAAACGGCAAGGACGCCAAGCCGTTCTCCGACCGCGCCGACTTCGAGATGTACAACATGGGGCACTTGCTCACCGCAGCGTGCCTCCACCATCGCGTCACCGGCCGCGACGACTTCCGCAAGGTCGCGATCAAGACCGCCGACTTCCTCGCCGCGACATTTGCGAATCCGACGCCCGAGCTCGCCCGCAACTCGGTCTGCCCGTCGCACTACATGGGCCTCGTCGAACTCTACCGCACGACGCACGACGCCCGCCATTTGGAGCTCGCGCAGAAGTTCCTCACGATGCGAAATCTCGTCGTCGAGGGCGGCGACGACAACCAGGACCGCGTTCCGTTCGCCGATCAGCGCGAGGCCGTCGGCCACGCCGTTCGCGCCAATTACCTTTACGCCGGCGCTGCCGATCTGCTGCTCGAAACGGGCGACGACCGCTTGCGAGCGCCGCTGGAGGCCTGCTGGCAGAACCTCGTCGACAAAAAGATGTACGTCACCGGCGGCTGCGGCGCCCTGTACGACGGCGCCTCGCCCGACGGATCCGAGGACCAGCTCCACATCACCCGCACGCACCAGGCGTACGGCCGCAATTACCAGCTTCCCAACACGACCGCGTACAACGAAACGTGCGCCGCCGTCGGCAGCGTCCTCTGGAACTGGCGGATGTTTCTCGCCACCGGCGAAGCGAAG
>JANOIK010000080.1:0-3081 GCA_031407585.1 Planctomycetota bacterium
TGATCGCTTCGAGGCCCGGGTAGCAGAAGATCACTTCGTCGGGACTCTTGCACGCGGGGTCGCCGTCGAACGCGGCTTGCACGTCGGTGGCGAGGACCGAGCGCAGCTTGGGGAGCTGGTCGAGGAACTGCAGCGTCTTAAACTGGCCGAGGGCGTCGAAATCTTCCTGCGAGGTGCAGTCGGTCGAGGCGCCGGCGTCGTGGCGCAGGGCGCGGCCGATCTGCGTGGTGAGGCGGTCGTGCAGGCGGTCGACGAGGTCGCCGACGTAGTAGGCGATGTTGCCGTGGTGCAGTCCCTCGCGGCGGCGGAAGCCGGGGAACATGATCTCGGTGAGCTCGTGAATCGCGGTGATGATTTCGTCGTACCGCGGCAGCGGGCAGTGGTCGAGGTGGTTGATGCGGCCGACCTTGTCGTAGGTGGCGACAATCCGCTCGGTGATTTCAGGGAGCTGGTTTTTGAGTCGAAAATCGCTAGCCATGATTTGGTAACTCCAGGCGCTTCGCGTGTGTCGCGTCAGGGCGCTCGAGTGGGGAGGCGGGGCGCGTGGTGCTGCTGGGAAGGGAAGCGAAACGGCGAGCAGAGGGGGAGAGGGCCCTCGGCAGGGAAGAGGTCCGGCCTTAGGCCGGGGCGGTACAGCGGCAATGGGTTGCGGCGGTCATGCAGCAGTCTCTTGCAGGGCGGGCGCGTGGGGCGCTCGTCGGGGAGTTTCGAGTCCGACGGCCGGCCCTTAGGACAGGGTGCGGGGCTCTCTAGGTTCTCTCGGCATATGCAGGGGGGCGAGTTTAACCATTTTACCGGCTGCGCGGGGGGATGGTAGCACCGGGCGTTGTCAGCATGGCCACGTCGGGGGACCTCCGTGGCCATGGCACCCGGGTCCTAACTCATGGTTTGGCGTGTACCAGCTTCGTCCCCCCTCCCCAACCCTCCCCTCCAGGGGGAGGGAGCCGGAAAATGTTTGTGTGGCGGTTGGGGTCGCCTAAATCTCAACGCGGAAATCTTTCGCGCGTTGCACCCTCGCATCATCGTGCGGCATAGGTTTCACTTAGGCGCCAATCGTTGGTCGGTCAAAGGAACTCCCCGGACCGAGCGGCGACCGTGTTAGCGATTACCACTAATCTCGATGTGTTCTGGGCGCTTGCTGCGCTCGTGCCGATTGGCGTCGCGACCGCGGCGTGGTCGCTGCAGATGTCCTGCGGTTTCTGCTCGGTCGAGCCGCCGCAGTTCTGGCACGCGGTGACGACGTGCGTGATCATCGCGTTCGTCAACGTGATTCTGCGCTTCGCGCTGCAGATTACCGACGGGGGGCACGGGTTCGTCGAGCAGTATTTGCTGCCGGCGCTGGCGACCAGCGCCGTGATTGCGCTGGCGCTGCCTACGGGGCCGTTTACGGCGTCGACGATTACCGTGGTGCAGGTCGTGCTTTGCGCGTCGATTTATTACGCGGTTTGCTGGTTGTGTGCGCTGGTGACGTTGCCGTTTGTGATTTGAACGAAGATGGTGGGTGCAAGAAGCACCCACCCTACGAATTCGCCGTTTGTGATTTCAGGGAAGATGGTGTGTGCGGACACCCACCCTACGGGCTGATTGTCAGCTGGCGAGCGGGGCGCGGGCGAGGACGGAGTATTCGGGGCCGTCGCGGCCGAGTTCGCTGGCGAAGACGATGACTTCGTCGACGCCCATGACGCCGCCGTCGAAATCGGCCAGTCCCGCGAGTCGCTCCGCCAGCAACGCCGCGGCGCCGGGAGTGCGGCCCGTGCGGCCGAGCGTGAGGTGCGGCGTGAACTGCCGGTTCTCGCCGCGGAAGCCGAGGCTCTCGAGCGACTGCTCGATTTCGGCCTGCAGGGCGCAGAATCGGTCGGCGCCCTCCCCTGCCCCGAGCCAGATGGTGCGCGGGCGCTGGTTCGAAGGAAACGCGCCGACGCCGCGGGCTTCAAGCTCGAACGCTTCGTGGCGCGCCGCGACGCGGACCGTGCGCAGGCAGACCTCAGCCATTTCTCGGTCGTCCAGATCGCCGAGAAACTGGACCGTCCAATGGAGGTTGTGCGGCTCGACCCAACGCACGCCCTCGGCGGCAGTGCGCAGGCGGTCGATCGCCGCGAGCGCCGAGATGTGGACGGCGTCGAGCGCTTCGACGGCAATAAATGTGCGGGTCTTTGGCACGTTGGCTGCCGGCTCCTAAAAGCTGAGCATCTTTCGATACTCGCCCATGCGCTGCTCGATGTCGTCGCGCGTCACCTCGGCCATGCGTTCGATGCCGAAGCCTTCGACGTTGAAGCTGGCCGCGACGATGCCGTAGGCCATCGCGGTCTTGAGCGTCCCCGAGTCGAAGGCGTCTTGCTCCGCGAGGTATCCCATGAGGCCGCCCGCGAAGGTGTCGCCGGCGCCGGTGGGGTCGACCAGCCGCTCGGTGGGGAACGCGGGGAGCACGTAGGTTTCGTGCTCCCCGAAGAACATGGCGCCGTGCTCGCCCTTTTTGAGGACCACGAACTTCGGCCCCATGCGTTGGACGGCGCGGCCGGCCTCGACAAGGTTCTCCGAGCCGGTGAGTAGCTTTGCCTCGTTGTCGTTGATCACGAGGCCATCGATCTTGCCGAGCAGCACGTCGAGATCGGCGCGGTAGTGGTTGATCCACAGGTCCATCGTGTCGGCCACCGCGAGCCGGCGGCCGGGCGCCTGCGAGAGCGCCTTGAGCTGAACGGACGGCGCGCCATTGGCGAGGAACACGAACTTCGCGGCGCGGTGAGGTTCGGGAAGCTGGGGGTCGAACTCGCCGAAGACGTTGAGCTGGGTTTCGAGCGAATCGCGGTCGTTCATGTTCGCGTGGTAGCGGCCGGCCCAGAACATTGTCTTGCCGCCCTTGACCACGACGAGGCCCGAGGCGTCGATGCCGCGCTCTTTGAAGAAATCGATGTGCCGCTGCGGGAAGTCTTCGCCGACGACGCTGATGAGGCGCACGTTGGTGAAGAAGTTTGCGGCCAGCGAGAAGTGCGTGGCGGAGCCGCCGAGCAGATCGTTGCGGCGATCAGTGGGGGTTTCGACGTTATCAATGGCAACGGTGCCGACGACGAGAAGGGGCATGGC
>JANOIK010000082.1:0-6095 GCA_031407585.1 Planctomycetota bacterium
ACCTCAAGCAGCTCGGCCTCGCCGCGGCAAACTACGAGACGGCTCAGCGAGTGTTTCCTCCCGGCGTCCGCCAGTGGTCGTTCAACGCCGCCGTCATGTATCGCGGCGTGCCGCTGTTCGCGTATCTGCTCCCGCATTTCGAGCAGGGCAATCTGCTCACGGGCTGGGATTACGTCGACCCGATGAACAACCCCGGAGCCGGCCGGGATGCGAAGACCGCGGCGGTGCTGCCGCTGCTGGTTTGTCCGGGTGACGATATCGAGGAAAACCCCATCACCGTCCCCGGCCGCAACTGGGTGTACGCACTCGCCAGCTACGGCGGCAACGGCGGCTCGCGGTCGTATTTCCCGACGATTGCGACCGCCGACGGCATGTTCCACGCAACCGGCCCCGCGTCGGAGCCCGTGAAAAACCAGCGGCCGGTCGCCCCGGACGATGTGACCGATGGGCTGTCCCAGACGCTGCTGTTCGGCGAGCGTTCGCACGACGACGCCAACTACGCCCAGTTCAACGCCGCCGGTTGGGGCGACGCCCTCAATCAGTGGGGCTGGTGGAGCGCCTCGACCGGCCGAAAAATGATCGGGCACGTCACCCTCAGCGCCTTGGCCCCCATCAACTACCGCCTGCCGTTCGGTTATGATGCCCGTGGCGAACAATCGCCGCCTGCTGGTTCTGCGGCGGAGTTTCAGGAGTACGTCGATCGCAGGCTTACAGCTTACGGCAGCGAGCACGCCGGCGGCGGCGCGTGCGTCGGATTCGCCGATGGCAGCGTGCGCTGGATGGCCGCGACCGCCGACCATCAGGTCCTGCAAGCCCTGAGCACACGCGACGGCGAAGAACAATCCCATCCCTGACGGCCGTAAATTCCATGGACGCCCTTTGGCAAACGAACTTGAGCCTTGCGAGCGCCGCCCGAGTGCGTCTCGGGCGATCGAGCCGGCTCGGTGACAAGTCCGCCGAACTCGCGCTGCTGCTGACACTCGGCGCCCTGGCCGCCATCGCGACGAGCATCCTCCCTGGCGGGCTAAGGCTGCCGGGCCACGCGATTCTGCGTGGGACGCTGCCGCTTATTCTGGGGATCAGCCTCGTGCCTCGGCGCACCGCCGGCTCGGTCATGAGCTTTGCCGCGGGAGCGACATTCGTTGCACTACGACTCGGCGGCGCCGGGCTCCCAAATCCCGCCGCGTGGGTCGGCCTCCTCTGCCTCGGCCCGGCGGCGGACATTGCACTCACCGGCGCCCGCGCGGGCTGGATCCTCTACCTCCGATTCGCCACCGCGGGACTCGCTGCGAACCTCGCCGCGTTTGCAGCTCGCATCGCCACCGGGCCGATGGGCGTCGCAGGCGCTGCACGCAATCCCTCGCGAGTCGTCACCTGGGCGCCCGGCAGCGGCATGGGAGGCGGTAATGGCATGGGCGGAGGCCGCGGCATGCACCCCCCTGCGACCGTCGAACAGTTCTGGGGCACCGCATTGCTCAGCTTCGCGATCTTCGGCGCCGTGGCCGGGCTTGTTTGCGCCATCATCTGGTTCCGCGTTCATCCGCGTTCCGAAAGCGAAGGCGCCGCGCCATGATTTTTGTCGGCCTCGACGACACGGACATGCCGGACACGCCCGGCACGAACAAGCTCGCGTTCCATCTCGCCGACGAGCTGGCCGCCGACTATGCGACCCAGTGGATCGTGCGGCATCAGCTTTTGGTCGATCCCCGCGTGCCTTGCACCAACAAAAACGGCTGCGTGGCGATGCTGCTTAAGCCGCACGACGGTCCGCACGTCGAAACGCTGATCCAGCGAATCCGCCGAACAGTCATCGAGTGGAGCCCCCCCGGCAGCGACCCGGGACTGTGCGTCACCGAAACGGTTCCGGGCGAGATCACCGGCTGGGGCCGTGCTGCCCAGACTGAGTTGCTCCGGCAGGAAGACGCCGTTCGAGTGGCCGCCGACGCCCGGGTGCACTTGGAACCGCTGGGCGGAACCGGCGGAGGGGTCATCGGCGCCCTCGCGGCCGTCGGGCTGCTCGCCACGTGGAACAGCGGCCGGGTGGTCCACTGCAGCGCCTTCCCCCCGCACGCGATGGACGCCACGGGCGTTCACGAAATCGACGACGTTTACGATTGGGGCGTCGACGAGGTGCAGTCGCTCGCCGACGGCGCCCGCGTGACGCGCGGCGCCATCGACGTGGGCAAGCGATTGAGGCCCAATTTGCGCGACGGCCGCGTCGTGCTGTACGTGCTGCCGGGCGCGCCCGACGATCGGGCCGATTGGCTCGCCCAGCGAATCGTCGAGTAGCTTGGCGTCACTCCACGAGCTTGCGCATCTGCGCGTGGTTGCGCCATGACTGCGGCAGCGGAGCCTCCAGCTGCATGGCTTCGTGCCGCACGGGGTGCTCGAACTCCAGTCGGTGCGAGTGAAGCGCGATCCCCGGTGAAAACGGCTCGCGGCTGCCGTATTTCAAGTCGCCGGCGATTGGATGCCCGATCTTCGCCAGTTGCACGCGAATCTGGTGCTTCCGGCCGGTCTCGGGCTCGACCTCCACAAGAGAGAACTCGCCCGCGGCGCCGATGCTGCGGTAGGCAAGCCTCGCCAACTGGGCGTCCGGCGCCCCCGCGTGCGTCGTGTGCACCTTGCGATGCCGCTCGTCCTTCCGCAAGTAGTGCTCAAGCTCCCCGTCGGCGGGTTCCATTCGCCCTTCAACCACCGCCAAGTAGGACTTGCGGACGTTTCGCGTCCGAAATGCCTCACTCAAACGAGCCGCGGCCTTCGACGTTTTCGCGATCAGCAGCAGCCCGGTCACGGGGGCGTCGAGCCGGCTGACCACGCCGAGATACACGTTCCCCGGCTTGTCGTATTTCTGCCGCAGCAGTTCCTTTGCGACCGTCATCACGCTCGGCACGTCCGCCGCGACTCCCATGGTGGGAAGCAGCGCCGGCTTGTTCACGGCCAGCAGGTGATTGTCCTCGTAAAGAATCTCCAACGAGTCGTCGTGTCGGGGCATGGAGCGGAGCGCCGGTTGTCAGCACGCGAGGGGGCCTGTTACGCTCCAACATACCCCACTCGCCGAGCAAGTTCACCATGCCCGCTCCCCGACTCATTCTGGCCAGTAGCTCACCCGAGCGCCGCCGACTGCTCGCCGAGGCGAGGTACCGGTTCGAAATCTTTCCGCCGCGGGAGGAAGTCGAGTGCGGGATCTGCTCGACCGGCGGGCCCGCGGGGTTGGTCACCGAGCTGGCCCTGAGCAAGGCCGTCGACGTTGCGGCCCGACTCCAAAGCGCCGGCAAACTCTCGCAAGCGCCCACAGTGATCCTGGCGTGCGACACCGTCGCCGAATGCGCCGGCGAGATTCTCGGCAAGCCGGCCGATGAGGACCACGCCCGCAGCATGCTCGAGCGGTTGCGCGGCACGGTCCACCGCGTGTACAGCGGCGTCTGCACGTGGCAGGACGACGTCGTGCAGGGGGAGGTCGACGTGCGGCTCGCCGTCTCCCAACTGCGAATGGATGCGATCCCGGATGATGAGCTCGACGCCTACCTCGCCAGCGGCCTTTGGCGAGGAAAGGCCGGCGCCTTCGGTTACCAGGACCGCGTAGGGTGGCTGCACCTCCTCAGCGGCACAGAGTCCAACGTCATCGGCCTGCCGATGGACCTAGTCGTCGAGATGCTCGCACGCCGAGGCGTTTTGCCGGACGCGGGGGCGTGACGCTTTAGGCAGGAAAACCCGGGGACGATTTCGCGTTGTCGCGCGGCAAAACGCGTCGGTATACTTGAAGCAGGCCGTCGAATTCGCCGCCGGTCTCAAACCGAGCCAATCCGCGTTCGGCCCATCGCCTCGCCATCCCGCTTCCTCCGCCACCACCCACGCCAAGCTACCCATGAAAATTCGCGTTGGCGTGGTGGGCATCGGGCCCTTGTGGGAGTCGCGGCACCTGCCGGCGCTGCGGGCACTGTCCGATCGATTCGAAGTGGCGGCCGTCTGCGATCCCGTGCAGCACCGAGCCGAACAGGCCGCCCGGCAGCTGGGCGCCGGCGTTCACGACGGCTTCCGCGCCCTCACGGCCCGCACCGACATCGACGCGGTGCTGCTGCTTTCGGCCCAGTGGTTCGGCCCGCTGCCAATCTACGCGGCATGCGACGCCGGTAAGGCGATCTATTGCGCCGCCGCATTAGAGCTGAAGGACGACGAAGCGGCCGTGCTCCGCGACCGCGTCCGCGAAGCAGGCGTTGCCTTCATGGCGGAGTTTCCTTGCCGCCTGTCGCCCGCCACGTTGCGGCTCAAGGAACTTATCGCCACGCGGCTGGGGGCGCCACGACTGCTGTTCTGCAATCGCCGTCGCACGTCCGAAGCGGCCGGCGAGAGCGGCACGAAATGCGAGCTCGACATGGTCGAGCTGATCGATTGGTGCCGTTACGTGGTCGACGCCGAGCCAAGCTCCGTGGTCGCCGTCTCGCACGGGTGCCCGACCGACGAGCACTGCGCCGACTATTTCTCTCTGAGCCTCGACTTTGCCGACGCCAGCGACGCCGGCCGCGGGGCCATGGCGATGATCGCCTGCGGACAGTACGTGCCCGCGCCTTGCCACGAGTCGCTGAACTACCGCCGCCCGGCTGACCTGAAGGTCGTGTGCGACCGGGGTATCGCGTTCGTCGATCTGCCCAACACCGTGGCCTGGTTCGACAACGCGGGACAGCACCTCGAAACGCTCGATCACGAACGTCCGGTGGGCGAGCAGCTGCTCATGCACTTTCACCGCGCCGTGGAAAGCCTGGTTCTCAAGAGTGCGAGCCTCGAGGACGCCCACCGCGCGTTGTCGATCGCGTCGAAGGCCCGCCAAAGCTGCGCCGCCGGCCAGCGTATCTACTGCTGAGCCGTCAACGAAGCTGCCAGCTTCGCCCGCGCCCGGCCATTTGACCCCTCGGAACGGCTCATTTATATTGCGCCGCTTAGTTTTCTCGATTCGAAAGCGTAAGAAAGTCCCGCAATGGCAACGACTTCCAAGAATATCGCCGACCTGGCCATCAACACCATCCGCACGCTCGCAATGGACGGCGTCGAGGCCGCCAAGAGCGGCCATCCCGGCACGCCGATGGCCCTGGCGCCGGTCTCCTACGAGTTGTGGACCGACGTCCTCAACTACGACCCCACGGCCCCCGAGTGGCCCAATCGCGACCGCTACGTGCTCTCCTGCGGCCATGCCTCGATGCTCATTTACTCGCTGCTCCATCTGGCGGGCGTGCGTAAGTTGGGCAAAGACGGCAAGCCGACCGACGCGCTCTCCGTCACGCTCGACGATCTCAAGAATTTCCGGCAATGGGGCAGCGCCACCCCCGGGCACCCTGAGCACGGCCACACTTCCGGCGTCGAGACGACCACCGGCCCGCTGGGCCAAGGATGCGGCAACAGCGTCGGCATGGCCATCTCGAGCAAGTGGCTCGCCGCCCGCTACAACCAGCCGGGCTTCGAGCTGTTCAACTTCAATGTCTACAACCAGTGCAGCGACGGCGATCTCATGGAGGGCATCGCCAACGAGGCGGCGTCGCTCGCCGGCCACCTTCGCCTGTCGAACCTCTGCTGGATTTACGACGACAACAAAATCACAATCGAAGGCAAGACGCAGCTCGCCTTCAGCGAGAATGTGCCCGACCGCTTCCGGGCCCTCGGCTGGCGCGTGATCGACGTGAAGGACGCCAACGACCTCGAAGCCATCGCCAAAGCGTTCGACTCGTTCCGTTTGCACGACGAAGGGCCGACGCTCATCGTGCTGCACAGCGTCATTGGCTTCGGCGCCCCGAATAAGGCCGGCACCGCCTCGGCCCATGGCGAGCCGCTCGGCCCGGACGAGGTGAAGCTCGCCAAGGGCGCCTACGGCTGGGACCCTGACAAGTCGTTCGTCTCGCCGCCCGAGGTGAGCGAGCATTTCGCCGCCACGCTGGGCGAGCGCGGCCGTACCGCGCGCGAAGCCTGGGACGAGCTGTTCGCCGCGTACAAGAAGAAACACCCCGAGCTCGCCGCCGAACTTGAGCTGATCAATCGCCGCGGGCTGCCCAAGGGCTGGGACGACGCGCCGCTGGAGTTCCCCGCCGACGCCAAGGGCATGGCCA
>JANOIK010000150.1:0-1787 GCA_031407585.1 Planctomycetota bacterium
TTCCGTAGGGGAATTGACAACCTTGCGTGCATGCGATGCGCCGCACTTGCTCTCGCGTACTTCGTCGGAGATTTGAACCACGAAAGGAACGAATTGAACGAAAAAAGAATGGACTTAAAAACTCTCGCGCAATTCGAATCAATCGATCACGCTCTGCACGCGAAGAGAATTCTCGCACTTGATCCCCTCTCCTTTCGTGTCTTTCGTCCTTTTCGTGGTTCAAGAATCCTCCCGAGAGCGCCCGTCACATCTGTGGTAAGATTGCTCCCATGACATCTGCCGCAAATTTCGATCGGCTTCGCGTCGCCGCGTTTGAGAGCCGGAAGGCTGACGATATGGAGCGCATGATCGAGCGCTTCGGCGGCGTGGCGCTCGTCAGTCCTTCGATGCGCGAGGTTCCGGTCGAGGCCGATCGTCCGGTGATCGACTTCGCCCACCGGCTGATCACTGGCCAGATTGACGTGCTCATCCTGCTCACCGGCGTCGGCACGCGCGAGATGCTCGCCCGCGTCGAGCGCCGCATCGACCGGCAGCGATTTCTCGACGCCCTGGCCGACGTGAAGACGCTGCTGCGCGGGCCGAAGCCGCTGGCGGTGTTCAAGGAGCTGGGCATCACGCCCACGGCGGTGGCGCCGGAGCCCAACACGTGGCGCGAAGTGCTCGCGACGATCGACGCTGGGCTGAGCGTGACCAACCAGGTGGTCGCCGTGCAAGAGTACGGCGTGCCGAACGTGAGCCTTGTCGCGGGGCTCGAAGCCCGCGGCGCTACGGTTGAGCCGTTCAAAGTGTATCGCTGGGACCTGCCGGAGGACGTCGGGCCGCTGCGGGCGAATGTCGAGCGCATCGCGCGCGGCGAGATCGACGTCGCACTCTTTACGTCGGGACAGCAAGTGGTGCACCTGCTGCGCATCGCGCGCGAGCTCGGCCTCGAAACGCAGGTGCGCGAGGGACTCGCCGCCGCGGTCGTCGCGTCGGTCGGGCCCACGACTTCCGAGATGCTCTACGGAAATGACCTGCATGTGGACTTCGAACCGTCCCATCCGAAGCTGGGCCATCTGCTGGCCGAAACCGCAGCGTGCGCCGGCGAGTTCTTGCGGCGCAAGCGCACGCTCGGCGCCGCGAGCGCACGCGCATCGGTCGCGGCCGCCGCCGCCGAGCGCGGCCCCGGCGCCCCGCCGCCGGCGTGGCACGACAGTCCCTTTTTGCGCGCCTGCCGCCGGCAGAGCGTCCCCTTCACGCCAGTCTGGCTCATGCGGCAGGCCGGCCGCTACATGCCCGAGTACCGCGCGGTGCGCGAGAAGACGACCTTTCTCGAACTGTGCAAGAATCCGCAACTCTCCAGCGAGGTGATGTGCACCGCGGTCGAGCGCCTGGGCGTCGACGCTGCGATTATCTTCTCTGACCTGCTGCCGATTCTCGAGCCGATGGGGCTGGAGCTGGAGTTCGCCGCCGGCGAGGGGCCGGTGATCCACAACCCCGTGCGCGAGAGCGCCGACGTGGGTCGCGTGGTCGAGCTCGAGAGTGTCGAAGCGATGAGTTATGTGTTCGAGACGGTCGCCCAAACGCGCCGCGATTTGCCGGAGCGGATTCCGCTTATCGGGTTCGCGGGGGCGCCGTTCACGCTCGCCAGTTACGCGATCGAGGGCGGATCAAGCCGCACGTTCCT
Source organism: Planctomycetota bacterium (assembly GCA_031407585.1). GTDB lineage: Bacteria > Planctomycetota > Planctomycetia > Pirellulales > Lacipirellulaceae > Lacipirellula. The sequence continues at coordinate 1,667 of JANOIK010000150.1, forward strand.
GCACACCAAGACGCTCATGTACCGGGCGCCCGACGCCTGGCGAGAGCTCATGGAGCGGTTGTCGCGGTCGATCACGCGGTATCTCAACGGCCAGATCGCCGCGGGGGCCCAGGCCGTGCAA
>JANOIK010001251.1:0-1822 GCA_031407585.1 Planctomycetota bacterium
TGGCGGCGAGTAGCGAGTAGCGAGTAAAGAAAGATTTTTACGCAGCATCATTACACGCAATTCCAACGCCCCGTCGCTTCAACTCTCCGTTCCTCTCTCGCAACTCGAAACTCGCCACTCGCAACTAACCCCATGCTCTCACTCCTTCTCATACGCTCCGGCCGCACCGAGTACGACTGCCAGGGTCGCATCCAGGGCACGCTCGACATCCCGCTGAGCGACGACGGCAAGCTCGAGGTCCAGCGCGCAGCGGCCGAGCTGCACGACAAGCACGCCCAGCTCGCCGCACTGTATGCCGGCCCCTGCCGCAGCGTGCAAGAAACCGCCGAGATCGTCGCCGACCACTTAGACCTGAAGTTCAAGACGATCGACGACCTGCACAACCTCAATCAGGGCCTATGGCAGGGCATGCAGTTCGACGAGGTCAAGTCGAAGCAGCCCAAGGTCTACCGCCAGTGGCACGAGAAGCCCGACACCATTTGCCCGCCCGAAGGCGAGACGCTCGAGGAGGCCCGCGACCGGCTTCGCAAAGCCCTCGCCAAGCTCGCCAAGAAGCACAAGACGGGCGCCGTCGGCCTGGTCCTCGGCCAACCCCTGGCGAGCATCCTCCGCTGCATGCTGCACGACGACCCCTCGCCCTCAGTCTGCCACGTCGAGCTGAGCAAATCTCCCCTCTGGGAACAACTCGAAGTCCCCGCCGCCGTGTAAGCCGGAATGGCCCGCGGATAAACGCGGATGGAACGGATGATCGCGGATCGGAGCCAACGATGTTTAGCCGCGACGCGAAGCCTGTCCGCAGGCGCAGCGGAGCGCGTCCGCGCAACCAGTGCCGCAGCGCTCCGCTACGGAAGACCTCCGCGTCGCGGCTAACCAGTCTTTCTAAATGCGCGCAAATCCAATAAATCCGCGTCCCTCCGCGTCCCATTCCCCTCCCCTCTGCCTCTGTCCCCCGTCTCCCGTCCCTTCCCCCTTCCGCCCTCCCCCGTCCCCCTTCGCTCGTGCCGCTGATATACTCAACCGCCATGGCGACCAGCGAATCCGAAGCTCTCGGCGACAAGGGCAAGCCGCGCGAAAAACGCGGCGTTCCTAGCGGTTTGTGGATGAGCTGCGACGACTGCGGAGAGATGATCTACCGCAAGGAAAGCGAGAAGCTCCTCAACACCTGCCCCAAGTGCGGCTTCCACTTTTACCTCGGCGCCCACGGCCGCATCGCCGCCGTGTTGGACGACGGCACCTTCGACGAGTGGGACGGCAACCTCTCGCCCGTCGACCCGTTGGAGTTCTCCGACAAGAAGGCCTACGCCGAACGGCTCGTCGCCGAGCAGAAGCGCACCGGCCTCCGCGACGCCGTGCTCACCGGCGCCGGCATGATCCGCGCCCGCCGCGTCGCCTTCGGCGTCACCGATTCCTCGTTCATCATGGGCAGCATGGGCTCGGTCGTCGGCGAACGGCTCACCCGCCTCATCGAGCGAGCCACGGCCGAGAAGCTCCCCCTGATCATCATCAGCGGCTCGGGCGGCGGCGCCCGCATGCACGAGGGCATCTTCTCGCTCATGCAAATGGCCAAGGTCTCCGCCGCCCTCGCCCGCTTCGACCAGGCCGCCGGCCTGTTCATCTCCGTGCTCACCAACCCCACTATGGGCGGCGTCGCCGCGAGCTTCGCCTCCCTAGGCGACATCATCTTCGCCGAGCCAAAAGCCCTCATCGGCTTCGCCGGCCCGCGCACGATCAAAGCCACGATCCGCATCGAGCTCCCTGAGGGCTTCCAAACGAGCGAGTTCCTCCTCAAGCACGGCTACATCGACCGCATCGTCCGCCGCGC
>JANOIK010000320.1:0-4594 GCA_031407585.1 Planctomycetota bacterium
TCGCCGAGGCTCGGCATGATGGTGACGATCCGCTTGCCGGCGAACTCGGGCCGGGCGGCGACCTTGGCGGCGGCGCACATGTTGGCGCCGCTGGAGATGCCGCCCATGATGCCCTCTTCCTTGGCGAGCCGGCGGGCCCACTGGAAGGCTTCCTCGTTCGAGATCTGCACGGTTTCGTCGACCAGCGACACGTCGAGATTCTTGGGGATGAACCCGGCGCCGATGCCCTGAATCTTGTGCGGTCCGGGCTTGCCGCCACTGATCACGGGCGAGTCGACCGGCTCAACGGCGATCACCTTGAATTTCGGATTCTTGGGTTTGATAAAGCGGGCGACGCCGGTGAGCGTGCCGCCCGTGCCAACGCCCGCGACGATCGCGTCGATGTTCTTGCCCGAGTCTTCCCAAATCTCGGGGCCGGTGGTCTTTTCGTGAATCGCGGGGTTGGCTGGGTTGTCGAACTGCTGGGGCATCCAGCCGTTCTTGTCCTCGGCGGCCATCGAGGTCGCACGCGCGATGGCGCCCTTCAGGCCCTCGCTCGCCGGGGTGAGCACCAGCTCGGCGCCGAGCGCCCGCAGCAGGGCCCGCCGTTCGACCGACATCGACTCGGGCATGGTGAGCGTCAGGCGGTAGCCCTTGGCGGCGCAGACGAAGGCCAGCGCGATGCCCGTGTTGCCGCTGGTGGGCTCGATAATATGGGTGTCCTTGGTAACTTTGCCGTCGCGTTCGCCGGCCTCGATCATAGCGGCGCCGATGCGGTCCTTCACGCTATTGAGCGGGTTGAAGAACTCACACTTGGCGAAGACGGTCGCTTGGCCCGCGGGGACCAGGCGATTGATGCGGATCATCGGCGTGTCGCCGATGGCGTGGGAAGCGTTGTCGAAGGTGCGATTGCGTGGCATGGCTTGGTACCTCAAATCCTTGTGAGGAGCGCGACCGGCGGGACGTCCCGTGCGGCCGTAGTTTTGGACAGTGACAGCGATGGTCGACTGCCTGGGTGGGCTCGTCTGGCCGAGCACGCGGCGTCGGCTGGCGCGGTGATTATCGGCATTTGGTGAAATGGCGGCAAGGGCGGGGGAGGGAAGGGGGAATGACGAAATCCGAATGACGAATGGAGAGGCAAGACGGGAGACAGGGGACAGGAAACGGGGGACGGGACGACGCGGGGTTTTGGAACGGCGTGGTTGGGTTGCATCGAACAAAATTCGATGGGGTCGGCGCAGGTTTGTGCGGGAATTGCTGGCTCGATGCGGTGCGCGGCGCGTGAATTTTGAACGCATTTCTGGGGAATCGCAGCGTTGCGTTCACAATCCCATAATTTTGGAACGGGCGAGGCAAAGGTGGTCCGCGTTTTTTCGAAGTGCGCGGCGGGGGATGCGTTCCAAAATCGCGTGCATTTTGATTGCGGCGCGAATGCATGGGCGTTTAAACGCAAACGGCGCGCGGCCGTGCGGCGCCGCGACTCGGTGTTGATGTTGGAGGGCCAAGATTGGAGAACGGTAGTCATGGAAATCCAGTGCCGGAAAAGAAGGAACCGCTGATGAACGCGGATAAACGCTGATGGTTAAAATTGATCCGCGTTTATCTGCGTTCATCGGCGGTTAAGACTCCGCCGCCTAACGCTTGGTATACATGTACATTAGTCGATGTCGCGGCGAAAAGCAAGCCTCGGTTTTGGGCCGCCCCTCTGGCGGGGGATGCCGCTTCAATCTTTCCTCAAGTGTCCGCTAGAATGGACAGCATGGATCAACCCCACAGTTCGCCCTCGCCTCGATTCAAATTCAGCTTGCGGCTGATGCTATTGGTCGTTGCGTTCGCGGCCGTAGTTGCCGCTTTTATAGGCGTGCAAATGCAGAAACTCCGCGCAGGCAGAGAACATCGGATCGAGGCCTTAGAGCGAGTCGTGTCTGGGGATTGGGCGAGAGGTGAATGGTATGAGCCTGAGGACCTCGCCGAGCTCCAAGCGGAACTAGACGAGCTTAAGTCCGAGTAAGGACCTAAGAAAATCAGCAGCTCTCACCGCAGCGCCGCATCGACGTTTTCAGTCGCCAAGCGGAGCGGTTAGATTGGGTAGCATGGTGACCGAGATTCTCTTGCTTCTTGCATCCGGGCTTGTGTTCCGGTTCTTTACGGCGCCGTCGCGGCGCCGGGTCGTGCCGGCGCGCTACACCGTGCGATTCTTGCTGCTGGTGATCACGGCGGCGGCGATTCTGTTGGGGCTGTCGATGAGTTGGGCTCGGCGGTGAGGGACGGAGTGTTGCCGCTGCGCGGCTTTGGCGCGAGGTCGCGTTTGGAACCGGGGGCTTTCGCCCCCGGCTAAGATATGACGCCGCTGCGCGGCTATGGAGATGCAGAGATTCTTGACGCAGATTTGCAATCGCAATCGGGCGCGTGCAGAATTGCGGTCTCCGACGAGAACAGATTTGCTTGAGCCGCGAAGCGGCGGCATTGCTTAGCCGTGGGCGCGAGCCCACGGAAGATCGAATAGACAGCTATCGAGCCGCGCAGCGGCGACACTCTGAACCTCGCGAGTTCGCATCATGGCAGGCACCTACACCAAGCTCTTCTACCACCTCGTCTTCAGCACTAAGAATCGGCAGCGGTTCATCGCTCCGTCGATCGAGAGCGAGCTCCATAAATACACGGCCGGAGTGGTGCGCGGGTGCGGCGGAATTTGCGTTGAGATTAGCGGGATGGCCGACCATGTTCACATCTTGGCTGTTCTGCCGCCGAAGATCGCCGTCTCGGATGCGCTGCGCGACATCAAGTCAAATACATCAAGGTGGGTGCACAAGACGTGGCCGCTGCGGGCGGCGTTCGCGTGGCAGGATGGGTTCGCCGCGTTTTCGGTGAGCACATCGCAGGTGGAGCCCGTGCGGCAGTACATCCGCGATCAGAAGGCGCATCATGCGGGGGGCGGGTATCAGGAGGAGTTGCTGACAATGCTCCGGTTGAATGAGGTTGAGTTTGATCCGCGTTATCTTTGGGATTGAAGAGTGTCGCCGCTGCGCGGCTTGGGCGTGAGTGGGGACGCTAACCGGGGGCTTGCGCCCCCCGGCTAAGGTATGACGCCGCTTCGCGGCTACGGAGGGGCCAAGGCTCGTGGGTTTAGCGGCGAATCCATACTCGCGGAATCTGGCACAGTTCAGCGGCGCGTTAAGTGCCGCTGAGGTCGATGCGCTCGTTGACAATCGCGACGTTGAGGTGATTCAAACGACGTCGCCGGTTCTTCTCGACACGGCGGAGCTGCTCGACGAGCGGTTGTTTCCGAAGCGGCCGGATCTCCTGCTGCGGGTTCACAGCTTCTCCGGCGAGAAGTGCGATTTGGCGTTTCTTGACCGCATGCCGCAGGTCCGCCGGTTCGCGGCGGATTGCTTGATGGACGCGACCGGAGTGGAGCATGTTGCGTCGCTTCCTCGGCTGCTCGACCTCACGATTGGCATTTATAGTTTGCAGGATTTTGGGTTTCTGAGCGATGTGGCGTCCGACCTCGAGGGGCTGTCGTTGGAGGCCACGAAGTCGAAGAAGCCGTCGCTGGAGCCACTGGCGCGGTTTCGTCACTTGAAGCGGCTGCATCTGGAAGGTCAGCAGAAAGACCCCGAGGTCATCGCGGGGCTGACTCAGTTGGAGGACGTCACGCTGCGGTCGATCACCGCTTCGGACCTCGAGTTCTTGCGGCCGCTGGAGCGATTGTGGTCGGTCGATATCAAGCTGGGCGGGACGACCAACCTGGCGGCGCTTGCGGGCAAGGAGTGCATCAAGTACCTGGAGCTGTGGCAAGTGCGCGGGCTGGCCGATCTGCAGGTGGTTTCGACGCTCACTGGGCTGCAATCGCTTTTTCTGCAGTCGCTGCCACAGGTGAAGGCGCTGCCGGACCTTACACCGCTGCGAAAACTGAGGCGGTTGCACTTGGAGACGATGAAGGGACTGAACGACGTGCGCGGCGTCGCCGCGGCGCCGGCGCTCGAAGAGTTCTTCCATTTGGATGCCAAGGGCATGACGCCCGAGGATTATCGCGAGGTACTCAAGCTTAAGACGCTCAGGCGACTGTGCGTGGGGACGGGGAGCGCCAGTAAGAACGAGGCGATCGAGAAGATGGCGGCAGCCGCTGGCGTCGCGACGGATCGTGCGAGCTTATTTGAGCTTGTGTGAATGCGGCGTAACCGGAGCCTGCGCTCTCCGGCGAAGTTGAGCCGCCGTTGTGCGGCTGAATGCGCGAGCGCATCGGGATCGGGAAAATGCACCCCCCGAAAGATGGGGTCTTCGCGGACTGCGCGTTCAGGCGTCCAGCGCGTCTGGCGACGGCAAAATGCCAATTAATGGCATCGCAATTATGGCGGTCGGCGCCGCCCAGCGTTAGAATGGCGGCGCACTTTGCTTGGACTGCGCCGCCTCCGCTCTTGCGGGGCCATCTCGGTTCAGGTGGATCTCATCCGTTCTGTCCGGCTGTCTCTTGGGGGGTACCGCTCATGTTTCCACGAGGCGCGATCGGAGTCGTCGTTGTGTTGCTGGCGTCGGCCAGCTCTTTCGGGCAAACGGTTACGCAAACGTTCGACGCCGGCATTCCCGCGTCGTGGACGATCGTCGACAATCATGC
>JANOIK010000339.1:0-2316 GCA_031407585.1 Planctomycetota bacterium
TCTCTTCGATCCATGAGGCGACCGTTTCAACCGGCGCTCCGTACGCAAGATCGTTGCCCACATCGGCGACAATCGCGACAGTCTGAGCGCGCGGCGCGCACTCGAGCGCGCTCCATAAATCGCTCTGCAAAATTCCTGAAATTTTTTTTCCAAAAAATTTGGATTCTTGCCCATAAGAGCGGCCATGACCCATCGCGACGTAACACTCGAGCGGTCGCGCGAACATCGCGCGCGCGGTCGCGATGACCTTCGGAAATGTCATCGCGAGGTTGCTCGCGCCGAGCAACACGACGCGCAGCGCGGGCTCTCGAGTCTCAAACTGAGAAATTTGCGCGGACTGGGAAATGGAAATGCCCTCTCAAGAAAGCTTGCCTTGAAAATTGCGCCGACCACAACCTATTGCGCAGTAAATCGACGTGCATGCGTCGACCACTACCACTACCAGCGCTGGCCCTGATACGCCCGCAGCGTTTGGAGGTTCGCGAACGCCATGTAACCGAACATGACCGCGGTGTAGAGGCTGTTCCACGAAATGATCGCAAACGCGACCATCGCGGCCGCGGCGACCATCGAGATCTGCAACGAGAGGACGATGCCGCGCCGAGGGTCGCCTAGCGCACAGAGTTCGCGGGAGACGTGGCCGCCGTCGAGCGGGTAGACGGGAAGGAGATTCACTAGGCCCCAGACGATGTTGACCCACAGCAAATCACGCATCATGAGATTGGCAACGTCCGAAGCAAAGGCGTCCCACGCAATGGCATAGCGCGCAATGACAAATCCCTGCGGATTCGCCAGAGGAACGCCTTTTTCAGGATAGAGTCCAACCGAATGGCCAACAAAACTAGCAACCGCCGCGGTAAGCGCCGCCAAGAGAAATCCGGCACCCGGTCCCGCGAGACTGATCAATATCTGGCTCCGCGGACGGCGATCACAGTCGTCGGACGACGCCAGGCCGCCGAGGGCGTGCAGCGTGATCCGCGGGCGGCCGCCGAACTTCCGCTGCACCAGGGCGTGGCCGAGCTCGTGGATGAGAATCGAGACGAACACGACCACGACCCAGATGACGAACTCCAGCGGCGGGATTCCGCCGCCCCCGAGCGAGAAAATGATGGTCGTAAGCCAGAACATCGGATGCACGCGCACGGGGATGCCCAACACGCGAAAATGGAGATCGCCCTGGCTCGGCGGCGGTTCGAAGAGCAGCATGGCCGCGATTGTAACGTGGCGAGCCCGCCGAGTATTTAGCCGCGGAGCTTGCTCTGTGTGCGGGCGGGTACCCCGCCGAGATTTGCAATCCCAGTACCCGCTGCGTCACCCCTCCCTAACCCTCCCCCTCAAGGGGAGGGGACCGGAGGATTCAAGATTGCGGCTCGCTATGCCGCCGCAGCGGTCGTGCGCTTGGCGCCGAGCGCTTCCTCGATATACCGCGCCGCACGGCGCGACGCGCCGCCTTGGGCATGCTTGTCGCGAAGCTTCTCCAGCGCCGCCACGCGGGCCGCATAAGCCGGCGCGTCGGTGAGCCACTCGACCACATGCCCTGCGAGCTGTTCCGACCGGTCCTCGCACGCGAGATACTCCGGCAGCAGCACGTGGGCGTCGCGGGGGTTCGCGGGGTCGTAAATCGCCGCGGGGCGGGGCGTGCTGATGTCGTCGGCCGTCAGCAGGTTCACCAGCGTGATGTATCGGGCGCGGCGGAATCGGCGCTGAATACGGAATCCGATGGGGCCGATCTTGTAGAGAATCACGCTCGGCTTGGCGTGGTAGAGAAGCTCGAGCGAGACCGAGCCCGAGCAGGCCAGGCAGCAGTCGGCGGCGTGGATCAACTCCGGCGTGCGGCCGACGTACACGTCCACCGGCACGCCTGCCGTGACGGCGAGCGTGCGCACCGCGTCGGCCTGCGATTCCTTGAACGCCGCCACCGCGAACCGGGCATTCGGCACGCGGGCGGCGATTGTGGCGGCCGCCTTGAGGAACGTTTGCGTGTTCGACTCGACTTCCTGCGTGCGCGAGCCGGGCAGGATCGTTACCAACGGTCCTGCGCCGCTTTGCACGCGCCGCACAAAGTCGGCGTCGAGCGTTTGGTTCCGCAGTTCGTCGAAGTACGGATGCCCCACGTAGGTCGCGTGGCAGCCGCGCTCGCGGAACCACGGCTCCTCAAACGGCAGCTTGCACAGCACGTGGTCGACGAACCGCCGCATCTTCTGCACACGATGGCTGGCCCAGGCCCATACCTGCGGCGTGCCGTAGTAGAACACCGGAATCCCGCGCGCCTTGGCCCGCCGGGCGATCCACCAGTTGAAGCCGGGGTAGTCGATC
>JANOIK010000349.1:0-4477 GCA_031407585.1 Planctomycetota bacterium
TGGGGCTCGCCCACAGCACGATCGACAATCACAAGGCGCGGCTGATGAAAAAGCTGGGCATTCACAAGGCGTCGGAACTGACCTGCCGCGCCATTCGCGACGGGTTGATCGTGCTCTAAACAGCCGGAGAGCGGGGGGAAGCGGCGCTCGGCGGGCAGGGCGTCCCGCGCGTGGCTCTTCGAGCTACAATTGCAAAGCGAACCTCCCGCGGCGCCGATCCGTCATTCGAGCGTGCCGCCCCTCCCGCCGCCTAGTCCCAAGTGGATGCGATGCCTCACCGCCGATTGACCGCCGCTGCCGTAGTCGCCGCGATTGCCGTAGCTCACAACTCGCTGCTGGCCGTGGAACACGCCGAGATCTGCCGCTTTGCCCACACAGCCGAAGGCGCCGGCGCCGCGACGACGCGCCACTACGCCCCGGATCGCCAGGTCGACGTGCAGCACATCAAGCTCGACGTGACGCCAGACTTCGAGCACGCCTCGATTGCCGGCGCCGCGACGCTGCGCTTCGCGCCGATCGCGAAACCGCTGGAATCCCTGCGGCTCGACGCCGTCGATCTACGCGTCACTGCCGTGCGCTCGTCACACACGGTGCGCGATTGGTCCGCGGGCGCCGATGACCTGACTGTCGTGTTCGACGCGCCCATTTCCGTCGACGAGCAGGCGTGGGTTGAGATCGACTACTCGGCCGAACCGATCGAGGGCCTCTACTTCCGCACGCCGGCGATGGGCGTCCCGGCAAGCGACGTCCACTGCTGGACGCAGGGCGAAACGCACGAGGCCCGTCACTGGTTCCCGTGCTTCGATTACCCCAACGAACGCTCGACGACCGAGCTCGTGTGCCACGTCCCGGCCGAGATGACGGTCGTCTCCAACGGCCGGCTCGTCTCCGAAGTCGCCGGCGCGGGCGCCGGGCTCAAGACGGTTCACTGGTTGCAAGACAAGCCACACGTCAGCTACCTGCTTTGCTTCGTCGCGGGTCGGCTCGAGAAGCTCACGGCACAACATGGCGACGTGCCGCTGGGGTTCTACACGCAACCCTCGAAGGCCGCTTACGCCGCCAACCCGTTTACCGACACGGCGGACATCATGGCGTTTTTCGAAGCGGAGATCGGCGTCGACTATCCCTGGGCCAAGTACGACCAGGCGACGATCGGCGACTTCATGTGGGGCGGCATGGAGAACACGACTCTCACGACGCTGACCCAGCGCACGCTCTACGAAGACGCCAAGGACGACTTCCGTTCGGCTCGAGCGCGGTCGCTCAACGCCCACGAGATGGCCCACCAATGGTTCGGCGACTACGTAACGTGCAAGGACTGGAGCCACCTGTGGCTCAACGAGGGATTCGCCACCTACTACGCCCTGCTGTACGAGGGCCACAAGTCAGGCCGCGACGCGATGCTGTACGGTCTGTATCTCGACGCGCGGGACGAGATCCTGCTGCCCGAGAACTTGCTCGACCTCCGGCCGATCGTGTTCCGTACGTACGAGTACCCGCAGGACCAGTTCGACTTCCGCAACTACCCCAAGGCGAGCTGGGTGCTGCACATGCTCCGCAGCCAGGTGGGGGACGAATTGTTCCGCCGGGCGATCCACACGTACCTGGAGCGGCACGCGCTCGGCGAAGTCGAGACTGAGGATCTCCGCGAGGTGTTCGAGGAGCTGAGCGGAAAACCGCTGGATCGGTTCTTCGATCAATGGCTCTATCACGGCGGCGTGCCGGAGCTGAAGGTGACGTATCGTTGGCTCGCCAAGGAGCAGCTGGCGCACGTTTCCGTCGTGCAAACTCAAACCGCAAGCGACGATGTGCTGACATTCGAGTTTCCGATGACGCTGCGGTTCGTCGTCGACGGGAAAACTGTTGACGAGGCCGTGGATGTCACCGAGCGGCAGCACGACTTCTACGTGAAGCTGCCGGCGGAGCCGACAATCGTGCGCTTCGATCCGGAGTATACGCTGCTGGCGAAGGTGGCGTTCGACAAATCGGTCGCGCTGTTCGAGGCGGATTTGAAGAACGAGGCCGACATGATCGGCCGCGTGTTGGCGTGCGAAGGGCTGGCCAAGCAGCGAACGAGCTCTGCGGTCGCCGCGCTGCGAAACGCCGTGCAGAACGACTCGTTTTACGGCGTCCGCGAAGCCGCGGCGCGAGCGCTCCGCGAGATGCGGACCGAAGAAGCGACGGCGGCGCTTGTCGCTTCGGTGAGCCAGGCCGACGCGCGCGTTCGGCGCGCCGTCGTCGAAGAGCTTGGACAATGCTATGACGACGCGGCTCGCGCTAAGCTCATCGCGATCGCGGGCGACGCCGACGAGTCGGCGCTGGTGGCCGCGGCGGCAATCGAATCGCTGGGTCGCACGTCGGGCGAGGACGCATCGCGGGCGATCCGCGCGGCGCTCGCCGGCAGGTCGTTTCACAATGATCGCGTGCGGGCCGCGTTTCTGGCGATTCGCGACACGAACGACGCCGCGTGGGGGCCGGAGCTTATGGACGCGATCGCCGCGCACGAGACCGACGTCGACTCGCGCGATCTCACCGAGGGCTTCCTCACGCTGGCGCAGATCTCGCAGCGCGGCCGGCGCCGCGACGCTGCGTACGACTTTCTCGCCGCGTACCTGGAAAGCCCGCGCGAGCCGGTGCGGCTGGCGGCCGTCGAAGCGCTCGGCGAGCTGCATGATCCGCGCGTACGGACGCTCCTCGGACCGTACGCGACCGCGGGCCGTGACGATCGGATGGCCCGCGCCGCGAAGGCGGCGCTCAAAGTGCTGGACGACCGCGGCGAGTTCGTGCCGGACGAAATCGGCGAACTGCGCCGCGAAGTGCGCGAGCTGCGTGAAGCGCAAGAGAAGCTGAAAGGACAACTCAAGACGCTCGAGTCGAAGGATTCGGCCGAGAAAAACTTGGACGACGATGCTGCCGCGCGCGAAACAGCGGTCGAGTGATCGGGGCGCGGCGATCAATCGCCGCCGCCGCACCCGCCGCCCCCACCACCTCCCCCGCATGCCGATCCTCGGCCGGTGCATCCGCTTCCATACGCGCTGGCAGGAGGCTTCATCCACCGGTACAAGTCTGCCGTGCCGGGCGCCAGGGCCATTGCTCCGAGTCCGAACAACCCCAGGCCGATCGGCCAAACCTCGACAGGTTGGGCAATGAGCTCCTTCGAGTCCTTAAGCTGCGAATGTTCGGCGCGAAGTTGCGCCAATAAGCGCTCGCCGCGCAGCGTGCGTTTGATTCGCGAGGCGAAGCAGAAGATCGCGGCGGTTGTCGCAAGGCAAAGCAGACCGAGATACACGACCGGCTTGTCGCGGCCGATGCCGACGATGAACTTCATGATGCCGAGAATCAGGATGCCGGTCATCACGACGACCGGCGCCCACCGCGCGGCGCCTGCCGACTCCGCCGTTTCGAGCAGCCCGAGATTCTGCAACCGGGCGCCGACCTTCGCTGCGGCAGGTCGTCCGCCGTTGTAGGCGTCGTTGAGCGACGCATCGACGCGCGCGATCACGGCGCGATGCACGGCCTGCACGACCGGATGGTGGTTGGCGGAGACCCGCTTCGCCGCGGAGAGCGACTGGCTTCCTACGGTGTTCACGGACACGTAGCCATCGGCCACGAGCTCGCACAGGGCGATCCTCGCCGCCGGACAGGACGGCGGCTTCGTAGGGGTCGAGCTGCGGAAATGGGGCGAAGTCGTCCGAGGAACGTAGCACCCGTCGCAGCACGATTCCACCTAAGACGCCGATGGCCAGCAACGTTATGAAGAGAGCGAGGAACTCGGGGCCCGTGAGGTCGAGCGGGTTCGTCAGGCCGAGGACCGGGAGCGCCGCCAGCGCGACGACGCCGGTCGCGCGCGAGAGCGTGCCGCCGGTTCGTCGCAAAGCGCGAGCGAACGTCACGAGCGGTCGGGGAACAATCCAGTGCGTCGCGCGATCGACTCGGACCTGCGCCGGGGCCGCGAACCGCTCATCGGCGCCCGGCCAAATGTCCCGCGGCGGCTCGCGGTCGAACGCGGCGCGATACGCGACCAACGCCTGCTCGTACATCGCGCGATGAAGGTGCAACTGATCGCGACCGCCTTGCGTCGGTTCGTGATGCAACGGCTGGCCGAGCACATCGCGGCAGAGGTCGTTCCAGTACGACCGCGTGTAGCAGAGGTGGAGGTGCCACGCCTCGTCGACAGCCTCCGACGGACACGCGGGCGACGACGCCGTCGCGGCGAGGAACAGAAATCGTCTGTACTCCGCGATGACACGCTGGGCGTGGCGGAGCGACCAGCCGTTCTCGCGGGCGAGGCGGACGGAAAAAGGGGTCGCCGACGCGGGGTCGTCGATGGCGAACTCGTCGATGCGGCGCCAGAGCGCCCGGTGATCGTCATTCATAGCGCGGCCTCGGTTCGTACGGGCGGCGTTCGGGATTCGCCGTCTATGTTACCACGTTCTCACGCAGCCAGGCGTCGTCCTCGGGGGTGAACACGACGCGG
>JANOIK010001264.1:0-1569 GCA_031407585.1 Planctomycetota bacterium
AGGCGGACGCGGTCGACGCGGCGGAGGCCGAGGCGGCGACTGGACCACTGACTGGCCTGAAAGCGACTACAACCTTTCTTATCGCTTGCAACAGCTCACGTCGCTCAAAGTGAATCCCTGGGCCCTCCGGCTCGAACTGACCGACGAGCGGCTGTTCGACTACCCGTTCATCTACATGATCGAGCCGGGCAATCTCTATTTCACCGAAGACGAAGTCCTTGCGTTGCGGAAATATCTCCTTGCCGGCGGATTCTTAATGGTTGACGACTTCTGGGGCGACTATGAATGGCAGAATTTTTATGAGCAGATCAAGCGCGTGTTCCCTGATCGCGAAGTCAAAGAGCTGCCGCTGAATCACGAGATTTTCCGCATCGTGTACCCGCTCAAGGAAAAACCGCAGATGCCCAGCGTCAACGTCGCCGTCCAAGGCCGACCCTGGAACATCACTTGGGAAGACGGTCACGGCGGCGACTGCCGGACGGTGCATTACAAGGCCATCTTCGACGACAAAGGCCGGATGATGACGATCATCTGCCACAACACCGACCTGGGCGACGGCTGGGAGGAAGAGGGCACTGACCCATGGTATTTCACCGAGTTCGCCGAGAAGAAAGCCTACCCGATGGGAATCAACATCGTCGTCTACGCGATGACGCACTGAGGAGGTTGCGAGTCACGAGTTGCGAGTTGATTTCCTCACCTTACGACTCCGTACTCGAAACTCGCGACTCGTAACCCGTAACTCACAGGAGCATCTGTGGCCACTGAGCTTGATACTTACGAAGAAGAACGCCAGCTTGTCCAGCAGATTCGCGACGGGCGCGACCGCATCGTCGCCGAAATCGGCAAGGTGATCATCGGCCAGCACGACGTCGTCGAGCAGCTTTTGATCACGCTGTTCGCCGGCGGGCACTGCCTGATCACCGGCGCACCTGGTCTCGCCAAGACGCTGCTGGTCCGCACGATCGCCCGCGTGTTTCATCTGAAGTTCCAGCGCATCCAGTTCACGCCGGACCTGATGCCCGCCGACATCACCGGCACGGAGATTCTCGAGGAAACGCCCGAAGGTCGCCGGCAGATGCAGTTTGTGAAGGGGCCGATCTTTGCGAACGTGATCCTGGCCGATGAGATCAATCGCACGCCCCCCAAGACCCAGGCCGCCCTACTCGAGGCGATGCAGGAGCATCAGGTGACCGCCGCCGGCGTGCGCTACCCGCTCGAGGAGCCGTTCTTCGTGCTCGCCACGCAGAACCCCATCGAGATGGAGGGCACCTACCCCCTCCCCGAGGCGCAGCTCGACCGCTTCTTGCTGCACGTCCTCGTGAAGAGCGCCGACCAGGCCGAGCTCGAGGCGATCCTCGACCGCACCACGGCCGAGACCGTGTCGCAAGCCACACCGGTGCTCGACGGCCCGCGCATCCTCGAGATGCAGGCCCTCGCCCGGCAGGTGCCGCTCGGGGAGCGGGTGCGGCGCTGGATCGCCCGGCTCATCTTGGCCACCCGGCCCGAGCAGGACGAGGCCGGCCCCCTCGCCAAACGCTACGTGCGCTTCGGTGCGAGCGCCCGCGG
>JANOIK010000368.1:0-1966 GCA_031407585.1 Planctomycetota bacterium
CAGGTTGCTCACCAGGTCGCGAACGGCCGCCTCGAAGTCGGCCAGCTCGACGTCGGTGTTCGCCCGCGCGACCAACACGCCCGTGTACAAGCCGGGCACATTGCTGCTGCCGGCGATCCGGTTGAACGTGGTGCCGGCGCCTTGGAGCAACGGCTGCCGCATCTCGGTTTCAAAGTTCGTGTTGTACGCGCTGGCGAAGATGTTGCCCGGGGCGTTGTTCGAGTCGTAGTCCATGTAATGGCGGAAGGCGAACCGCGAACCCGTGGCCGCCTTCTTGGCCAACTGCACTTGGCTGACCACGAGGTCCTGATCGAGTAGCCGCGTGCCGCCGCCGAAGAATTCGTTGTTGAGCGCCCTGTCGTTCTTCTCGCCGAAGACGCTGGCCGAAAGCTGGGCGTCAAACGTCGAGAGCGCCGCGTCGTAGCCAAAGCGCGGGTCGGTGTCGATGACTGCCGGATCCCAATGCGTTTCCGCCGCGGACGGCTGCCGCAGCACGACGCCGCCCAAATCGCGAATCACGCGCGATTCGGCCAGTGCAATCTGCACGACTTCTTCGAGCGTGAGGTCCCAGTACTGGATTTCGCCGGTGCTGGCGAGCGTCAGCGGCTCGACGGCCGCCCAACCTTCGTCGACCACCGCGGAGCATTGCTCGACCGTCGGGTATTCGATCTGCGTGGCCAGCGCCGTGTAGCAGTCGTCGCCGCAGTCGGCCTTGAACGTGTTCTTCTCGCGCAAATGGCATCCCGGCGTCGTCGGCACGAGCAACGTGCCCAAGACGAACCAGATCAGAGCAGGATGTCGCAGTCGGCGCATGGAGTCGGCCCGAAACGCACGGGCGCGCAGGCCTCGCCCAACGTGGGGCGCAAGAGGCGCGCGTCCTCGCTGAGGTTTTCGTCATGTCGCGACTGCTAGAACCAGCGTTTCCGGCAAAACCGCCAAACTTTGCGCTAACCGCGCCAGCACCTCCGCCGGCAGGCGCCATGCGGACCAATCTGCTAGCGGCCCCGTTCAGGAATAGCGCTGCGGCCGAGCCCACGGATATACTGAAACGATGCCGACTGCTAGCTGGAACCAACTCGAGCGCACGATCGAGCATCTGCACGCCGCTGCGCGCACGACCGAGAACGTGCGCGAATTTTACCGGCTGGCGATCGCCGAGGCGGTCGCGGCGCTCGATGCGGCCGGCGGCGCCGCTTGGCGCGCGGGCGCCGGCGGGCGACCCGAGCCGATCGTGCAGTCGCTGCCCGACGACGGCGTCGAAGCCGATTGGTCGGCGCGGGTGGCGCTGGTGGAAAAGGCGCTCGCCGGCGGCAAGGCCGTCATCGCGGGTCCTGACATTTCGGGCCAGGGCACTGGAAGCGAGGGCGCCGAGCACGATTGGCTCGTGTGCCCCGTCGAACACCCCGCGGCGAGCGGCAACGCCAGCGTCGCAATTCCGCATGCCGCGGCGATCGAGCTGTGGATGCCTCGCGGCGCCAGTCCGCCTGTGCGGCAAGGTTGGCTCGACTTCGTCGCGGCCGTCGCCGACGTGGCGACCGATTTCCACGCCCGCGACGAGCTGCGCCGCCTCCGCGGCGCCACGGCTCTCAGCAGCCAGGCCGTCGACGTGCTGCGCCGCGCGTCGAGCGCGCCAACGCTCGCAGGCGCCGCGTTTGAAGTGGCCAACGAGGGACGCCGCGCCCTGCCCTGCGATCGGCTTACGGTTCTCATGCGACGCGGCGGTCGCTGGCGCGTGCTCGCTGTGAGCGGCGTCGATTCGCCGGCAGCGCGCACCGATTTCGCCCGCCGCACCGAACGCCTGGCCGAGCAGGTCGCGGGATGGGGCGAGCCGATCGAGCATGCCTCGACGCTGCCCGACGGCGGCGACGGCGAGCTGCCGCCGGGCCTGGCCGCGGCGCTCGACGAGCACATCGACCAGTCGCACGCGCGCACCGTCGCGTGCGTGCCAATTCGGCTGGCGAGTTTA
>JANOIK010000415.1:0-3454 GCA_031407585.1 Planctomycetota bacterium
GACCGCGCGGGGCGCGACGCCGGTCCCATTGTACTCTGCTGAATCCCTGAAGAGGCTGTCGACGCGAGGCGGTACGGTGCGGCCGGACGGAGGCCAAAAAGAAATCGCCCAAGCCCCTGATTTTGGGGGCCTGAGCGACTGTGTGCGAGACGCTGCGAGTCGACTCGCAAGTAGCGGAGGAGGGACTCGAACCCCCGACACGCGGATTATGATTCCGCTGCTCTAACCGACTGAGCTACTCCGCCGCACGCCCCGCGTAGGGGGCAAGTATGCAAGTTTAGCCGGTTCCCCGAGGCCGGCAAAGGGCCTCGATCACCGCGGTTTGCCGGCCGTCGCCGGGAGAGCTCCGCGGCTCCTTCTCAAGACGTAGCTCCACGCGGCGTCTCACTATTGCCCGTCGATCGCCAGCGCCCAGGCGATCGTGGTGACGCTCATGCCAACTGCGAAAAAAGTGGCAACCACGCACAGCGTGAGCGGCAGTGCGCGTCGTCGCGAAGTCGGCAGCGCGAACGACAGGATGATTTGCGAGATGTTGAGACTCACAACGACGGCAGTTAGAAAAGCGATCAAAATCACGCCGGCGCTCGGCGGCGTTGCACGGGCGCTCGCGATGACGCCTTCCACGAGGATCGTCTCGTAAGTTGTCAGATAAACCGCGAAGATGATGAACGCGGCCCTGCCAAGCGTAGGTTCGGGAATCGCATTCTCCGATGTGCCGCCGCGTGCCCGCTTGTTGTGAAAGGCGATCGCCGCTCGCAGAACCAGGGAGCCAACCCCTATGGCAATGGGGAGCGGTAGCGCGACCATGGCGAACGCGATGAGCGGATCGTCGCTCAGACCGATGACGCTGCAGACCATAATGATCAGCAGCGCGGCGAGCGGATAACACAACAGCAGCAGCAGGGCGCGGGGCATGGACGTTGGCAGCATCGCCGACAGGATCGACTGCGCTGCAAGCACGCTAATCACGGTTGCGACCACAGCCGCGCCCAGTCTTATAGGTGAACCGTCTGTCGTCGCGCCCACATTTGCGACCAGGTTCACAACAAATCCGACGGCAATGCTCGCTAGGTTGATTGCGAGCATGATCTGTAGAGATCTACCGAACGGCGGATTCGGTATCGCGAGCGTCGAAGCCCGATCGCCCGCAAGCCTGTTGTGGAAAGCAATTGATGCCCGCAACAAGATGGCGCCAATGGGGATCCCAACGACGAGTTGGAGCGACACGACTGCCGCGGCCATTCGCAGTTCGTAGCTAGGTTCCATTTGGGCCTCATGTGGAGCGGGAGCTGGCGTTCGCCGCCGACGGCAGCATCGGCGAGACGCGCCAGCTTGCGTGGCGCCCAAAAACGGCCCGCACAGCTAATGTCCCCGTTTGTTCGTTGGTTTTCAAGCTCGCCGCTCCTTGACGCCGAACCGTGCCGCTACATGCTTAGACTATGAGGCTCGGAATTTTTGGCGGTAGCTTTGATCCTGTTCACAACGGCCATTTGCTGCTGGCCGAGTGCTGCTGCGCGCAGGCTCAGCTCGATCGCGTGTTGTTGATGCCAGCCGCTCATTCCCCGCACAAGCTCCTGTCGCCGCAGGCGAGCGACGCCGACCGGGTGGCGATGCTTCAGCTCGCGATCGTGGGTCGGCCGGAGTTCGCCGTTTCGTCGATCGAGATCGACCGCGGCGGCGTCAGCTACACCGTGGGCACGCTGCGCGAGCTGGCGGCGCGCGAGCCAGGGGCGGAGCTGTTTCTGCTGTTGGGCGCCGATTCGCTGGCGGACTTGCCGTCGTGGCGCGAGCCCGCCGCGATTTGCGAACTGGCCCTGCCACTGGCGGTGCATCGCGCCGGGTGGCCCGAGCCGAATTTCGATGCGCTACGGGGCGTCGCGTCCGCCGAGCGGATCGCCCAGATGCGAAGCCACCAGGTCGAAATGCCGGCGACGCCGGTAAGCAGCTCGGCGATCCGAAAGCAGATCGCCGATGGCGGCGCGTGGCAAGAGTTCGTGCCGCCAGGCGTGGCCGACTACATCGCGGCCCAGAATCTCTACGGGTCCATTTAGCCCCCGGCCAGTGGCGGGGGCCAACGCGTCACGCCGCGAGCTTATTTCCGCCGCCCAGCAGCGCTGCCAGTGGCGCCGACATGGGCCGCTGCCGCACCACCGGCTCGCAGCGCAACGCATCCACCGCATCCTCGAGCTGTTGCTGCGGGGACTGCGTGATGTCGAGTAGCAGCCACTTCTTGCCCGCGAACGAGCAGTGCCCCCCGCCCGCGCCCTCGAGATCCTCTTCGCGGATTTGGTACTCGCAGCGGCGAAGCTGTTCGAGGGCTTCCGCTAGCAGTGCGGCGGCATGCATGGGCGTTCTCTCTTCCGTGAGTTCAAACTGTGCGGCGTCGCGAACCGGGGGCTAGCGCCTGCCGGCTGATTAATTAGCCGGCACGCGCTAGCGTCCGGTTCTCCGTGCGGTTCGCTAGACGTGCGAGCGCGGGGCGGGATTGTAACGCGATGGGTTTGAGTCGCCCAGCCGAGTTGGCCGATATCGAAGGCGTGAGGCAAGGCGTTGCGCCGGCGGTAGTTAGGCAGTTCCGATCGGCGAAGCGAGCGAGTTGGCGGCGACGAGGCAAACGGCGTCGGCCTGAAGGGAAGCGCGGCACATGACCGAGCCAGCGATCAGCATGCAAGACGAGCTAGCAGCGCTACGGGCCGAGCTGGCGCACGCCCAACGCATGACCGCGCTCGGCGAGCTCGTGGGCACGACCACCCACGAGTTCAACAACGTGTTGATGACCATTCTGAACTACGCGAAAATCGGGCTGCGGCACAAGGACGAGCCCACTCGCGATAAGGCGTTCGACCGCATCCTCGCCGCGGCGCAGCGGGCCGAGAAAATCACCAACAGCGTGCTGGGCATGGCCCGTAATCGTAGCCCTGACTTCGGGCCGGTGGACCTCGCTGCGCTGGTCGACGAAACGATGGTGCTGCTGGAGCGCGAGATGCAGAAGTACCGCGTCGCCGTTCGGCGCGAGTTCGTCCCCGCGCCGCAGGTGCGCGCCGTGGGCAATCAGATTCAACAGGTGCTGCTCAACCTCGCCACCAACGCCCGCCAGGCGATGCCGACTGGCGGCGAGCTCGTGCTCCGCATCGCTCACGACGCCGCGGCCGGCCTGGTCGACTTCACGGTGCGCGACTCCGGGGGCGGCATCCCGCGCGACAAGCTGCCGCGCATCTTCGACCGCTTTTACACAACCAAGAGCGGCCCCGACGCCACCGGCAAAGGCGGCACGGGCGTAGGCCTCTCGACGTGCAAAGAAATCGTCGAAGCCCACCACGGCCGCATTCGCGTGGAAAGCACCGTCGGCAAAGGCACGGCGTTCACCATCCGCCTGCCCGAATGGCGGGAAGAACCGGCGAAATCAGCAAGCGCGATTACGTTAGGAGCCGCACCACTCACAGATTCCTCCGGC
>JANOIK010000032.1:0-1983 GCA_031407585.1 Planctomycetota bacterium
CGGTGCCGTCGTCGATCAAGCTCGCCGCGCTGATCGGGCTCGAGCGTCAAACGCGGATGACTATCGATCCCCAGTTCAGCGAGCGCATCGCCACTGCTGTCTTGGCCATTGCCAACCGCAAGGAACCGCCCGCGGACATCACCGCCGACGTCAACGCGTGGATGCGGCGGCTTGCCGCGAAGGTGCTCTCCAATCAGTTTGCGGGGGGCATCACCGCGCCGGTGCACCAAGTCTTCGTCACGCTCATCGGAACGAAGGAGCTGAACCTCGACGATCGCTGCGAAGTCGCCCGGATGCTTAAGGCCACTATGTACAAAGAGGCCGCAGGCGTCGACGCCGGTGAAATGGCCGACGCCCTCGGTCGGCTGGCCAAGGCGATTCTTGCCGCCGAGCGCACCAAGGCCGAGGAATACCAGGAAGAGCTGCTCGGCGATCCCAACGCCGGCGGCGGCGGCTTTGGCGGCGGAGGTTTCGGCGGCGGCCGCGGCGGACGGGGCGGCGGGGGTGGACGCGGATTCGGCGGCGAATTCGGCGGACGCGGGGGCGGCGGCTTCATGCCGGGGATGCCCATGGGACCGCAAGGACCCCATTTCGAGAAGCGCCGCACGCTCGATCGCGTCATGGGCCTTATCGCCGGCTGCACGGCCCTCGTCGACAACGGGTCAGGCGACGTCACTCAGCGGATGACCGCCCTGATCGCGCCGCTGAAGGAAGCGGCCGACACCATCGCCGACGAAGACACTGCCGAAGTGGCCGTGGCCGATGCCGTGATGGAGCTGACCGAGCAGGTCAACGACATCGTGGGCGGCTGGGCGGCCGCGGAAGCGCCGGCGGACGGTGCTCCGGCAGAAGGGGGCGAAGCGGACGCCGACGCCGCGCCCGCCGAGTTCGGCGCCGAGAATTAGCAATCTGTTTAGCCGCGACGCGGAGGTCCTCCGCAGCGGAGCGCGTCCATGTGCATGCCGTCGTCGTCGTCGGCATGTCCAGCGAGCTTCACATGCCCACGAAGACGAGGGCATGCCACCCGGACTGTCGGGCTGCGACAACTAGCGCTTCGTCGAAACCGGCGCCAACGTGCGGCGTTCCAGCAGCTGCGCCGCGGCCAGGCACGCGACCATCAGGCTCACGTAGCACACGTCGCCGGCGAGCATCGGCCGATAGAACGGGATGGCCGCAATGTAGCAGGCCTTCAAGCCCGCAAGCGTTGGCGCGAAGTCGCTCTTGGTGGCCCAGACCGCGAAGTTCGTGACGGCGAAGAAGACCGGCGCAGACCCGAGGCCGCACAGACCCCAGCACGCAGCGCGGCGCCATCCATCGACGCGGCCAGAAGTACGTCCCAGCATCATGGGAAACGTCGACGCCGCGTAAACGCTGAGCAGCACCCACAGATTGTCGTGCGGAGCAAGCACGATGTCGGAGACGACCAACATCGCCACCGGCAGCAGCAGCGCCGGCACGCGACTGCGAAAGTAGTAGCCGCCCATCGCCGCGACGGCAGCCAGCGGCGTGAAGTTCCACGTCGGCTGCGCCCAACGTCCAAGCACGCCGAAGGCCACGAGGACGGCGAAGACCAACAGCTCACGGCGCGATTCTCGGTTCATGGCAAAACTGCTCGACGGTGCTGGTGCTGAGGAAATCTGTGTGGCACGCCCAAGGTCTTCCGCAGGTTGCTCGGAACTCGCCGTGGCGAGGCGTGGTGCACTGCGACGCGTTTCACGGTTCCAACCACGCCCGGAGCGGACTTGGGCGGGCCATCCTGACCGGGCGAGGAACTTCCGATTTTACTCCCCGCGGCGGAATTCCCACAAGACGGCGGCCCCGGCGGCGAGCGGCTGCACCGCAAAGCTCACCTCGCCGTGCCGCCCGTCCACGCTGTACAGCCAATATCGGCCGCCCGCGGTCTCGTTCGCCACGCCTTCCAGGGAAGTGAGCATCGCCATCTCCCCCTTGCCCTTCTGGGTAAACGAAATGCCGGGGCGGAAG
>JANOIK010000434.1:0-3739 GCA_031407585.1 Planctomycetota bacterium
TCGTTTGAGCGCAGATAATTCGCCGCGGCGCGGCGCGAAGAACTATCTCTACAGGGAGAAAACAATGTCACGCAGATTTCAATTTACGACAGGAAGCGTCGCCCTCGCCGCGGCGGTGCTGCTTGTGATTGCCGGATGCACATCCTCAAAAACTGAACCCGCATCAAGCGATACACGCGCGACCTCGGAGGACGCTTCGACGATGTCTGGCGGCCACGCAAGCGATGAGGCGGAGGCCGATGGAGAACACGCGCATGAAGCGGGAGCCCACGGAGGCATTCTCGTTTCGCTGGGACGCGACAGCTATCACGTCGAGGCCATTGTGACCGACGGGGGCGAGCTTCGACTCTATACCTTGGGCAACGATGAAACGCGCGTGATGGATGTCGAGATCCAAGAACTCGTCGCCTACGTCAAATCGACGACCGGCTCCGAGTCCGCTTCAGTCAAACTGAAACCCGAGCCGCAGCCTGGGGACGCCGAAGGCAAATCGTCTTTGTTCTTAGCCCAACTGCCCGAATCAGTCGTCGGGGACGCCATCAAGGTGACGGTGCCCAATATCACCATCAAGGGCGAACGCTTCCGCCTGGGATTCAGCACGGAGACCGAAGTCCACGGGGACGCCGACATGCCCGCGAAAGTGGCTGACGATGCGGAGCGTGAACTCTATCTCACGGCGGCCGGCCTTTACACCGAGGCGGACATTGAAGCCAACGGCCACATGACGGCCTCGCAAAAATTCAAGGGCTTTCGGGCCAAGCACGACCTCCACCCAAAGCCGGGCGACAAGATTTGCCCGGTGACGCTGACGCTGGCGAATCCGGCATGCACCTGGATCATCGGCGGGAAGACGTATGAGTTTTGCTGCCCGCCGTGCGTTGACAATTTCTTGGAGACGGCCAAGACCAGCCCTGCGGACGTTAAGGATCCGATTGAGTACATCCAAGGAGGCGCTCCCGCCGCCGAATGATCCTGCCACGTTTAGGGTCGCGCACGGCGTCGAAAACGGGGCAACGCTTACCAGAGAGGCGGAAGCCTCGCTAAGCGAACGCTTGTCGCGACCATCGCGAGCATCACATGAAGACCACAGCTCAACTTTCTGCGCCGACAGTTTCTGCGATTATTTTCGCTGCGCTGACTGCCATTGCCCACGGACACGAGGGCCATGCGCCGCTGCCGACCAAAGGCGCACAAGTCAACGTCGAACAAGGTCTCGTGACGCTCAGTGACGCCGCCCGCAAGTCGCTTGGAGTTGAAACCGGTGAAGTGACGTTACGCCCTCTCGAAAAGACCGTGCTTGCTTACGCAAGGGTGTTACTCGATTGGCAGCAGCATCGATTCGTCACGACGCCCATCGTGGGGAAAATCTCGAAGCTCTACATCAAGCCTGGGGAAACGGTCGCGGCCGGCCAAAAGCTGGCTGAGATCGACAGCACGGACCTCGCCAAGCTGCAGCTTCAGTTACTCGACGCCCAGTCCGTCGCCGAACTGTCCGCGCGCACGCAGGCCCGGTTGCAAAGTTTAGCGAGCGAACAGGTCATCGCTGGGCGAGAGTTGGCGGAAGCAGAGGCTGCTCATTCGCAAAACGTGATGGCTGTTGAGATTGCCAAGAGCAAGCTGAGACGGCTTCATCTCAGCGATGGACAGATAGTGAGCATCCTTCAGGAACGGGAACCAATTCGGACGCTCACGATCCGCAGTCCCATCGCCGGCGTGGCGATCCATTCGGATCTGGCGCTGGGAAAGTTCGTCGAGCCGTCGGAGCACCTGTTTGAAGTGATGGACTTATCGTCGGTTTCCGTGCGGATTGACGTGTTGGAACAGGACATTGGCAAAGTGAAACCCGGTCAAAACGTCGAGCTGTCTGTGACAGGTTTGCCGGAAGAGGTTTTTAGGGGCGCGATTAAGACGGAAGAGGCGTACATCGACTCCGAGACTCACCTGGGACGGGCGTGGATGGTGCTGCCCAACGCGCCTGAAACGGGACGCAAGCTCTTGCCGGGCATGTACGGTCAGGCCGAGGTGGCAATCACATCGCCCGAGCCCAAGCTTGCGGTTCCAGAAACCGCTCTCTTGAACAATGGCACGGAGTGGTTTGTCCTCGTCGAGGAGGCTGCCACGGCCCGGGCTTCCGAGTACCGGAAACGAAACGTGGCCGTCGGACTCGTTGCCAACGGACTGGCGGAGATCACGGCCGGCGAAGTATATCCAGGCGATCAAGTGGTCACCACTGGCGGCCATGAGATGGCCAACTTTTTTATCCAGGGCGTCCTACGTCTGAGCCCGGAGGCCAGAAAAAACCTGGGCGTCGTCGCCGAGCCCGCCAAGAAAGAGTTCATCGACGACGTGGTAGAGGTGGAAGGCACGATTGAACTTCCACCGGAGCAACGTGCCGTTGCGTCGTCTCCGCTTTCCGGCACGGTTGAAAACATCCTTGTGGAACGGGGCCAGGCAGTTCGGACGGGCGAAGTCCTCGCCGAAGTCGCGAGCCTCGATCTCTTGGAGACGCAATACACATTTTTGCAAGCCGCGATTCAAAGCACGCTACTTCAGCAAACATTGGAACGACTGCGACAGGGAAGCGAGACGCACATCGTCGCTCGTAAGCGCATTCTGGAGCTTGAGAGCCAATACGATCAGGCGACCTACCAGCGCGACAGCGCTAGGCAACGTCTCTCAATACTCGGGCTAACCGCCGAGCAGTTAGACGCCATTCTTTCGGAACGTCGTCTGATCGAGTTGCTCCCCGTTCGCGCGCCGATCAACGGAGTCATCGTGCGCCTCGACAAGGTGCTCGGGCAAGTCATTCAAGCCGATCAGCCGCTGCTGGAAATCCATGATCTGTCGCGGATCGTCGTTCGGGCTCACCTTGGCGAGCGAGAGATGGCGAAGGCGAAAGTAGGCGCTAACGCGCGGGTGCGAGTCGTCGCCGAGCCGTCGTTTATTGGCTCGGGGAAAGTTGTCCGTAGTGGCAGTACCTTTGACGAATCAAATCGCACGGCCTCGGCCTGGATTGAATTGGAGAAGGGCGCTGCGGCAGACCTCTACAACGAGATGCTCGCAAAAGTGACATTTGCGACCGCCACCGAAGAGCCGGTGCTGGCGACGCCGAAAGCAGCCGTTGTCACCGAGGGAACCCGTAGTTTCGTCTTTGTAGAAGACGCGAGCGGAATGATCGTGCGACGAACCGTCACCACCGGTCGCAGCGATGACCGGCTCATAGAAATTGCGTCCGGACTAGCACCGGGCGAAAAGGTGATCGTCACCGGCACTGCCAACTTGCAAACCGCCTACGCCTCGCTGCGATAAGATTCGACATGCTCAATCGCATCATTGCCTTTTCGCTTCAGAATCGCCTGCTGGTGATGGTGACTGCGCTGGTCGTGGCCGTCTTTGGCGTTTACCAATTGTCGCAGATGCCGGTCGACGTGTTGCCCGATCTCAACCGGCCCACCGTCACGGTGATGACCGAAGCGGCGGGACTTGCTCCCGAAGAGGTCGAAGTTCTGGTCACGCGCCCGATTGAATATTTGCTTAATGGCGCGACCGGCGTGCAACGGGTCCGTTCGGCCTCCGGCATCGGACTCTCGGTCGTGTGGGTCGAATTCGATTGGGGAACTGATATCTACAAAGATCGCCAGATTGTCAGCGAGAAATTGCAATTGGCCCGCGAGCGGCTTCCGGCCGACGCCAACCCCGTGATGGCGCCAATCTCGTCGATCATGGGCGAGATCATGCT